>CAUCYJ010000112.1:0-8510 GCA_958446945.1 uncultured Lachnospiraceae bacterium
ACGGCGGTTGGAATGTGACCTCCTCGCTATCGTTCCTAAATATGCCGATTTTGCAGTACAGCAGCGAGATTCGCTCTGCCGTACTGCTGGTACACGGGGAAAAGGCGCACTCTCGCTATTTCAGTGAGACAGCTTACAGCAAGCTGACCGGCGATAATAAGGAATTGCTCATTATCCCCGGCGCAAACCACACCGACCTTTACGATCAGATAGACATCATTCCGTTTGGAAAGCTGAAAGCGTTCTTTGAGGAATATCTGAAATAAGCGCCTTGTGCTTCTGCCTGTTGGCGGACATGATATTTTTGCTTGATCCGAACAAATTCCTGATGATAACTAAAAAGTCCACCAGTCATGATGCACTACGCATCGCACTGGTGGACTTCATGCATACCATCGTTTCCAGCACACCTGTCATATTCACTTTTTCTTTCATTGTTTGTCGCCTTCCACTGCCTTTCTTACTTCTTCCACCCACTCTGCACTATGACAGCAAAACAATTCTTCATGCTGCATGTTGTGTCTTTGAATGTCCGGATTTTTGAAATAAGTACAATATCTCTTTTCGTATTTTTTTCCCATTTTTGTTGCGTAAAACACGTGGATTGTTGTTCCCGGCACATCAATTCCATGCTGGACTTTTGTAACCAGATCCGAATAGAACTGATTATAAATACTCTGTTTTGTAATCCACGGACTTCCTCCTTTACCGATTCCAAACATATTTAAAAATCCATTATATAATTCTTTCTTAGCCCCGTCTGTCTTGTTAAGCTTTTTCTGCATAAATTTCGGAAGAGCACCTGTATGTATCATTTTATACATGAAAGGCACTACCATAGATGCCTGAATTTTTGCCACAAGATTACCTGCTTCATCCATATCACTGCTCCCAATGATGCCATAATCTATATGGATTCTTTTCCGCTGAATCAGAAGGGATACAAAACTTCCTCCAAGGGAACATCCATACGCTGCTTTAATTCTCCCACCATACTTTGTTCTGATTTCCTGCTCAATTTTTTCACATTCATCTTCCATCGAATAAAATTCTGTTTTCTCGTTTGAATCAAATCCATCATAAGAAACTGCTACCGTATAAAAATAAGAATGTAACCCATCCAGTACATGATCAAAGCTACTATACTGGCAACAGGTACCGGGAAATAAAAATATCACAGGTTTACGATTGTCTCCACTTTCATAAAATTTCATAGCTAGTCTCCTTCAGACTTTTCTGACAACACAATGCATCCTCATACCTTTGCGGATTTCAAATTTTTCTACTTTTAATCCTACTTTTCTGCAGCATTTCATGACCACATCTCTTGTTGGAACCCGAACATCTCCATGTCCGCATATATTTGCCAGAGGCATTTCCAATGTATTCATCAGCCATACCAATACTTTATTGTCACTGGTCACATCCCGCAGGATCAATCTTCCATTTGGACGAAGACATCTTTTTACACTGTCAAAAAATGCCTGTGGATCCGGATAATGATGAAAACTCATAGAACAAATAATTGCATCAAATGAATCATTTTCAAAAGGAAAGTTCTCACAGTCTCCTACAACAAACGTTGCATTTGAAATGTTTTTCTTTTTTGCCTGTTCAATCATGGCCGGAGTCAAATCCAGACCTGTATAATGTCGGTCTGGATATTTTTTTGATAATAAAGAAATCATCGGAGCAGGTCCGCAGCCGGCATCCAATAAATCTCTAAATGGCTCCTTCTCTAATTCTTCCAGAATATCCGGATAATCTTTCTTACACATTTCGTAAATACCAGCATGGTTACTTTCATATCTTCCTGCTACTTTTGTAAATTCAGCAATTGACAGTTTTTTGTATTCTTCGTTTTTCATGTTGTTTTCCTCCAATCACATCTGCACCATAAATCAATATTTCATAGAAATCCGTCCTTTTTTACATTGTCTAGTAAATTAACATCATACATGTTAGTCTTGTCTAACCTCGATTTTCTAAAAAACCGTGTGAAAACAAAACTGTAATTCCACACGGTTTCTTTTCTTCTGTATTCAGTATATCACTTTTACCTGGTTTATCAACCAGATTTTTTCATTATGCCTGCTCTTCCTTTCATTCTCATAATATTCGTATCCGCTGATCAAAAACTCAATCATCTTTTTTGTCATCTGAATCAGCATTTCCATTCCTGCCAAGAACACGGTCAAACTCATCAAGAACATCTGTCATCAAGCCCTCGTCAAGCCGCCTTCTACACTCTGCAATCAACACCGCTGGAATTCCATAAAATGCTTCTGCTATACTTCCGGTAATTGCTCCTAATGTGTCAGTATCTCCGCCAAGCGATACAGCATTCCGTATGGCATCCTCAAAATCTCTGGCTTCCAGAAAGGCAATGATTGCTTCCGGCACAGTTTTCTGACATGTCTCATCCATATGATACCCCAGCCTGATTTTATCTAAACTTCTATCCAGATCATAACGAAATTCTTTTTCAATATACTCTTTAATTTCTTCTTTTGAAGAACCATTTCTGGCCATGTATATTGCACTGGCTGTTGCTTCTGCACCCTTAATTCCTTCTGGATGATTATGTGTCACATTCGCAGTCGCTCTTGCCACCTCTCTGGTTTTTTCAATGGAATTATAAAGCCATCCTGCTGCTGATACTCTCATGGCGGAACCATTACCATAACTTCCGTATGGCTTAGGATTTCTTTCACTAAGCCAGCACCTGAATCTTCCACCATAACCAGCATGTGGATACCTTCTTCCCCAATCCTGCATGTTAGCTGCTACCGCCACTTCGATTTCCTTTCCTGTAGCTTCCGTTCCAACTGCCAACAATGCTTCTCCTATTGCTATTGTCATAACAGAATCATCGGTAAATCTACAGCCTTTGCTAAACAAATCAAATTCCTTTGTTTTATCTCCTCTGTCAAACTCAAATGGACTTCCTATAATATCTCCCAAAATTGCTCCGTACATATATGCCTCCAATCCCCGAATCACTCCGGTAACTCTCTTTCTTTGTTACAATATGATTATAAGCAACAGATGTCTTTATATGGTCGCTGTCCCGGCGACAGTTTTAAGAACAAAAACAGACGCCGATATTATTATCGGCACCTTCCTTTCCATGTCATGTATGATCATGCCCCTGACTCATTTCCCATAACACACACCTTTTTACTGAAAAATCTTCTCCTTAAAAGACTGTTCTTCTTGCTGCATATAAATTATAAAATCTTTATAATTATCTGCTTCTTGCGGAATATTAAGTCCACATTTTGTTACCTTAATATCCTCTCTTGGATAAATCTTACCTTCATAAGTCACGCCTCTATTCAACCTAAAGTGCTGACTATCTGCACCCTTGGCTTCTGGATAAAGATAAAATCCCTGTTTGGCATCGAATCGGAACATGTATGCCAGAACCTGCAAATAATCCTTACCACTTATATTGTTCAATGGTTTATACTTTGCATCCGCAATAATACGGTTCTCTCTGTCTTTCCCTATGAAATCAGGATAAATCGTACCATGATTTCCGGCAAAAAGATGTTGAGTCCCATCTCCAGTCTTATTCTTAGGATGATAAAACGCATCCCCAATCAATGTATTAACATACTCTTCCCATAACCATGCACCATCAAATAAAATTCCATATACATTTCGTGTCCCTGTTCCATACTGATGCTGCTCATTTCTGAGAATCAAAATACACAGTTGCTGAAGCAAGCGATACTCATGATAATATGCATGTCTAACCACATTTTTTATATTGTTATCAATGATTTTTCTTCTGTCTTTCGCTCTATACTCCGGTGTTGCCTGAATGATCTGATTCACTTCATCTTTTATAGTATCAAGAAGCATTCTTCCACAATTCTTCCCTTTAATATATTCAATTGTGTGACGCACCAATTCAATCAGGTAATTGTCATACGAATACTCTCTCTTGGAATATGCGATATTTCCAATAAATGGGGTATTATTCTTAATATGTCTTGCAACATCAATGGATCCTCTGACATTTCCATCGTTATACTTCTTGCAGATATAAGTCTTAAATAGTCCTTTTCTCATTGCATTCCGTAAATACCTTGGAAACAGAAAAAGAAGCAGGCTAAATAACCTTTCATCCTGATTAGCACTTGTCTCAAGATTTATAAAATTAGGAAATTCAAGAATTTTTTCAAGCAAATACTGAAAGAAATAATCTCTTTCACCTCGACTGAACCGCGATTCAATGACAAGTCTCTGATTTTCTACTCCTAAAAATCCCATTACATTTCCAGAAACATACATATCATTATAACTTTGTAATATCATCTGATCATTTGTTAAATCTTCTGATTCTCTGACTGAAGATGGAAATACAAATACCCCTTCTTTTTCCAACTCAGCTAAGGTTTTATCAGCAATACAATCTACTACATCTTTTATCTCGCTAAAATAACTCTTTGATTTGTATTGATTATCTTTAATTAATAGCTGCTTCATCAGAATCACCTTCGCCAGATGCTGTATAACCATATGCTTTTGCAAATCGTCTCATACATTCTTCTTCATCATTGAGTCCACGTACATAATCCTGCAATAAGGGTTGCAAATAATCTGTCCACAGATCATCAAATCCCAATACTTTAAGCTTTAAGAAATACGAGGCACCTATCTGATAATTTTCATTCAAATCCGCCACACGGATGATTTCTGCATTAAGCTTATCCATTCTTGCAATAGCTTCTGTTTTAAGCTCTTCATCCTCTAATGATTCTAACATATCCTGCGTGTCTTCTGCACGAACCTCAACAAATCGAAACCTTCTACGCATGGCAAAATCAAAGCTGTCAACAGACCTGTCAATATCATTCATGGTTCCAATGATATAGACATTCTCCGGTATATAAAATTTCTCATTTGGATCCGTATGCATATTAGAATACTGGGTGGCTACCTCTCCTGATTTTCCCCTGTATCCGGGATCTATTGAGAAAAATAGTTCGCCTAATATTTTTGAAATCTCTCCGCGATTAATCTCATCAATGATAAAAATATATTTTTTCTGTGTTTCCGGAACTGCCACCAATTTCTGCTTTTCAGTCTTTCGCGCTTTAATAGCCTTATAAATTGCGAAATCATAAGAATATCCCTGTGTGGCAAACTGCTTTCCAAAGAAATTTGTAATATCACTGATTTTTTCAAATGTAACATCTGATTCAAGCATCTTCTGTAATTCTTCTATATTAAGACTAAGCTTGTCAATAGTAGCATTTCCGGGAATTGATATATCAATATGTCTGTCATCCACATTCACAATTGTAAATTTATTTCCCTTAATCGTAGTAAATGTTTCTTCACCCAAATCAATACTTCCAAAAAAATCAGTCATTGCAGTCTTAGCGGAAATTTCCTGTTCTACTAATTCTTTTGATTTTTTTGAATCCTCAAAATTCTTCCTTGCTCTATCTACAAACTTCTTAAATATTCCATCCTGTAACTCAAATCCCATAGAGCCATCCTCATTCATTCTTGGACGAAGTCCCTCTACAAAATCTGAATAATCATAACTTGGGTGGAACTGAACAAATTCGACCTGCTTCTTCTGCTCATCTGAAAGATCTGTATATTTGTCAGTGTACCCATCACTGATAATATCCGCAGCAATTTCCTTTGCCAGATATGATTTTCCAGTTCCCGGTGCACCTCTGAAAATAATATTTTTAGATTCCAGCAATATTTTTGAATATGGATTTTTACAGCCTTTCGCAGTTTTCTGCTCTTCCGCCACAACACTGGCATCTGTTACAGCCTGGTTTCTTTCCTGTTCTGTTTTGTCACGATATACAAGAATAAATTTATCGCCTTCTCTTCCAAATCTCCTTAAGCATTCCTGCACAAACAACAATGTTGAAAATAAATTCCAGGCATAAATTACATACTGTGGACCATTTTCTCTTCTGTATGTCAAATGCTCCATTGAATTCTTATATTTCAGAAACTCTTCTACTGTTTTAAATATGCCACATATTGTCTCTGCTTCAGGTGTGTATTTACAGACAGGGAAACTTGCTTTGTCTAGATCTGAAAGATTATTTATCTGACTTTCAAATATTTGAAATGTCAGTCGGGGCAAGGTTTGATTCGTATTTCTCCGTTCACCCTTGTTATATTTTCTTCGTTTTGTTTCTCCGGATGCATTTACAAAATATGTATCAATTGGTCTGTAATTATCACCAAAAGACAAATTATTCATTGTAAATCTTTCATCTGTAGATGATACTTCTTTCGCAGTAATTGTCAGTTCATATTTTTCCTGCTTAGATTCAATGTTATAACCTCTTGTCTCAAAATAATTCTTTGCTTCTACCGCATTAAATCCATCTGTTATAATATTAACTCCATTTGCAAGATGATTTGCTACTGCAATAACATATTTGGGTGGATATTGCTTCCCTTCTTCCGTTACAAGAACGTACCGGGAGCTTTTATTTTTTTCAGGTACACCATTCTCTTCAATATATTTTATCGCTGCTGTGATATCTTCTTCATTAATCTTTGGTATTGCCATGCTTCAATTCCTCCCCTTATTCTCTTTCTGCACTATTATAAAACAAGCTGATATCAATCTGATACCAGCTAATGTTTTACCTGCATCCTTTAAGGATACATCATTATTATAGCAATTCTCTAAAATAATGCATCTTAATCCAGCCCATCAGAATGTGAAATCTTGCGTAAAGCATTTTTCAAACACGTTCTAATCTCTTGGTGTTAATCCTACATACATATCTTTGTACTGTTTTGCACTCTTTTCCCAGGAAACATCTTTATCCATATCGCGGATCACCATATCATCCCAGGATTTTCTGTTCTCGAAATAGAGCGTCTTTGCTCTGTTGATCGCATCGTAAAGCAGCCCGCTTTCATATCTGTCAAATGTAAAACCGTTTCCTGTATTTTCAAACATATTATAAGGCTGAACCGTATCTTTGAGTCCTCCGGTCTCTCTTACAATCGGAACTGCACCATATCTCATGGCTATAAGCTGTGTAAGTCCACACGGTTCAAATCTTGATGGAACCAGAAGCGCATCACATCCTGCATAAATATTGTGAGCCACATTTTCATTGTAAGCAATATATGCACAGAAATTGCCTTTATATTTGTTTTCATAATAACGAAATGTATTCTCATACTGAGAATCACCAGTACCAAGAACAACCACCTGCGTATGTTCATCCATAATTCCCGGGATTACGTCATTTACAAGATCAAGACCTTTCTGGTTGGTGAGACGTGAAATAAGTCCGATTACCATCTTATGCTCATCTACATCCAGCCCCAGAGATTCCTGAAGAGCTTTTTTATTAATCTTTTTATTCTTTATCGCTGACTTCTCATCATAATCAGCAGCTAACAGCTTATCAGTTGCAGGATTCCAGATATCCGTATCAATACCATTCACAATTCCCAAAATCTTATTGTTGTGATATCTTAAATGCTCTGCAAGTCCCTCTCCATATTCCTCTGTCTGAATCTCCCAGGCATAGGTGTTACTTACAGTTGTAACTTTATTGCTGTAAGCGATGCCACCCTTTAACATATTGGCATCCAGCCAGTTCTGGATCATGCAGTCCTTATTAAATACATAATCCGGAAGTCCTGACCAGTATTGAATCTTTTTTCTGTCATAAATACCCTGGAACTTCAGATTATGTATTGTGAGTACTGAAATTGCACGTCCTACATCTGTATCCTGAAAACAGGTTCTCAGATAAAGTGGTACTAAAGCTGCCTGCCAGTCATGACAATGTACTACATCAGGAGTCCAGTTCAGATAATTAAGGGCAGCAAGGGCAGCTTTTGCAAAATAACAGAATTTCGGAATGTCATCTATGAGATTCGTATATGGATTTCCCCAGGAGAAGAACTCATCATTATCTATAAAATCATAGACAACCCCATCCTCCTGATATTCCATAATTCCCACATAATACTGCTTTCCATCAGAGCAGAGATTCATATCAAAGGAACCCCTGTATTCCATCTTTTCCTGAAATTTCTGAGGAATACATTTGTATCTTGGAATAATGACCTTAACATCAATGTTTAATTTTGCCAGACTCTTTGGCAGGGCAGACATTACATCTCCCAATCCGCCGGTCTTAACAAATGGATAACATTCTGATCCAATGAAGGCTACACTTCTTCGCGGTCCCAGATCAGGCTGTCTCGTTGGAATATTCTGTTCATTCTGTTCAACAGATGGCTCCTGAATAATTACGGCTTGCTTAACAGAAACATTCTCTACTGTTGGAGCAACAGTCTTAACAGCTTTTTGAGGACTGTTTTTTGCACTGCTTTTTACACTGCTTTTTACGCTGTTTCTTGCATTGCTCTTTGTATTACTCTTTGCATTGCCTTTGGTACTGCTTTTGGTACTGCTTGTTTGAACTGTTTTTTTTCTCATATCATTGATCTCCCTTTTGCATTTTACAAAGTCCGAAATCTAT
>CAUCYJ010000113.1:0-8500 GCA_958446945.1 uncultured Lachnospiraceae bacterium
TTTGGAGCATGCGCATGTGGGTAACTCTGAACCTGTGCAGAAACTTCTGGCACAGTATGGAAGTACACCTCTTACGTCAGGAACTTCTCTGGCAGAGTTGATTCGCCGTCCGGAATTGTCGTATGAAGCGATAGAACCAATCGATAGTACACGTCCGGGAAAATTCAGCGAAGAAGTGGAAGAACAGGTAAATATAAATATTAAGTATGACGGTTATATCCGGCGTCAGGCGAAACAGGTGGAACAGTTTAAAAAACTGGAGAAAAAGAAAATACCGGAAAATATTAATTATGATGATGTAAAAAGTTTGAGAATTGAAGCAGTACAGAAGTTAAAGGCATTCCGACCGCGTTCTATCGGGCAGGCATCTCGGATTTCCGGTGTTTCTCCGGCGGATATCTCAGTGCTTCTTGTTTATCTTGGAGGGAAATAAAATGAGTCAGTTATTTGATGAAAAGCTTCAGGAGCTTAATCTTGTATTGACAAAACAGCAGAAGCAGCAGTTTGATAAGTTTTATGAACTGTTGGTAGAATGGAATAAAGTAATGAATCTAACAGGGATTACAGAGTATGAAGAGGTAAATGAAAAACATTTCATAGACAGTCTTGCTGTTGTAAAAGCCGCAGATTTAAGTAAAGTAAATACAGTCATCGATATCGGAACAGGAGCCGGATTTCCTGGAATCCCGTTGAAAATTGCATTTCCTCACTTAAAGATTACATTACTTGATTCTTTGAATAAGCGAATTAAGTTTCTTGATGAAGTAATCCGGGAATTAGGGCTGCAGGAGATTAAAACAATTCATGGCAGGGCAGAAGATTTTGCAAAACAGAAAGAATATCGCGAGCAATATGATCTTTGTGTATCCAGAGCTGTTGCGAATTTAGCAACACTCAGTGAATATTGTATTCCATATACAAAGGTTGGAGGACAGTTTATTTCTTATAAATCAGGTGAAATTCAAGAAGAAATTGATGCATCCAGAAAAGCTGTATCGATTCTTGGAGGAACAGTAGCGGATGTCGTGAAATTTCAGCTTCCGGGAAGCGATATTGGAAGATCATTTGTAGTTATAAAAAAAGAAAAAGCTACAGCAAAAAAATATCCTAGAAAAGCGGGGCTTCCGGCTAAAGAGCCATTAAAATAGGATAAAGAAAAAGATAATCAGAAAGCGAAGTCTGCTGTCAGAGATACAGCGTGGCTTCGCTCTTTGATTTTATTCAGAATTTTGTTCAGAGAATCTATCATAGAATTTCTGACAATGCTATTTTTCTGATAGTGTATACTCTTTGTAAATATCACCGGTTTCAAGAGATTTCCAGAGAAAATGTCCATCTTTCAATGTCATATAGCTTGGAATACTGTTCTCTTTTGGAAGAGAAGCAGAGCCTGGATTCATATAAATACAGTGCTCTGTAGCTTCCAAAGCAGGTACATGGGTATGACCGTGAAGGAGAATATCTTTTGGTCCGATTTTTGGCAAGTCTGTCAGGTTATAAAGATGACCATGTGTGATAAAAATCATAGTACCCTGCTCACATAAAAGTGCATAATCTGCCAATACCGGGAAATCTAAAACCATTTGATCTACCTCTGCCTCACAGTTTCCGCGGACACAAAAAATCTTATCTTTAACAGAATTCAGCATTTCTGTAACTGCTTTCGGGTTATATTCCTTTGGAAGATCATTTCTTGGACCGTGATAAAGAATATCACCAAGTAAAATAATCTTATCGGCAGCTTCCTTTTCAAATTGTTCTAATACTTTTCGACAGTAGTAAGCAGAACCATGGATATCTGATGCAATTAAATATTTCATGTTATTAATCTCCTGTGATTTCAATAAATTAGTATGTGTGTTTTAATAAATTGTATTTGCTGTATCAGCTGCGATGTTAGAGACACTGCCTGCAGTGCTGGTTGAAATATCGTCTGGGATACTATCGATAGCGTCATCAAAAAAGACAGCAATTTGTTCTAAAACTTCCAGTGGAACTTCCAGATGTGGAAGCTCTTTTGCTTTATCTATATCAAAAGATTCAATAGAAGGTGCAAGGTGTTTGTACTGTTCAGCAACTATTTTATTATCTGGTGTACCGATACCGGATAAAATAAAGATACTATTATTTAGTTCTTTTAATGCGGTAGTAATATTAGCTTTAGTATAGTTACCGCGTAAGCTTGCATATAAATATTTTCCGTGACAGCTGTCAAGATGAGCAGTTTCATAGTACGTTTTTAAATAGGAATCCTCTGCTTTGCTTGGACTATAGAAATAATCCATAAAGAAATCAGATTCAATTTCACGACGGGAAACAAGTATATTGTACAGTAATGTACCCAAAATAGGAACAGAAATAAGGAATTTCTGTATTTTGGCTTTTTTTGTCGGAACTTGCGATAACTCCTGAAGTGAAAGTGGATTGATCATTATAATTCGATCAATAATAGAATCATCATTTCTGCAAGCCATTGTCACAAAAGAAGAGGATTCTCCGGAAGAGATAATATCTGTTTTTTCTCCAATGACATTTTTAATAAAATCAGTAATTAATTGGACGTATAAAAAATTAGTATAAGTTACATCAGGTTTATCAGAGCGTCCGCAGCCAAGTAAATCAATAGTATAAACAGTGTATTTCTTTGAAAGCTGATTTTCGATGCGATGCCACTCGTATCCAGAGGAAGACGGATTTAAGTCATGAATAAGAAGAAGTGGTTTTCCGTCTCCTTTCTTTGTGTAAAAAATGTTTCCAAATTTCCATTCATAGGTTCTGCCATCAGTAGTTTTTAAGAGATTATCTACAGTGGCAAGAAAGTATGTGAGTTTGTTCATTGTATAGATGAAAAATGAAGCCGCAGCGGCGGCAGCAGCACAAGTAGTTAGTTTTTTCTTCCAGTTCATATATACACCTGCTTTCTTTCTGATCAATTAAAGTATTTTATAGTTCTTATTATACTACAGTCCTTTGCTCAAGAAAAGTAAAAAGAAAGAAGAAAATATTTTGAAAATGTTTCACGTGAAACATTAAGAGAAGTATGATAAAATGTCTAGTAATTTATATAAAAAGAATTATGCACTAAAAGTAAAACAGTGAAAGGAGAAAACAGTATGCAGCATAAAGGAACAATTAAAATAGAAACAGAACGATTGATTTTACGGGCATTAGAAAGTGAAGATGCAGAAAATATGTTTCAAAACTGGTCGAATGATCCAAAAGTTACAAAATTTTTAACTTGGCCAGCAAATAAAGAAATAAAAATGGTGGAAGATATATTAAATATATGGAAAAGTCAATATGAAAAATCTGATTTTTATCAGTGGGGAATTGTGCCAAAAAAATTTGGACAAGTTATAGGAACTATATCTGTAGTAGAATTAGATGAAAGACTAAAAAAAGTACAAATAGGATATTGTATAGGACAAAAATGGTGGAACCAGGGATATACAAGTGAAGCATTTGCTGCAATTATTTCGTTCTTATTTGAAGAGGTAGGCGTAAACAGAATAGAAGCAATGTATGATCTTAGAAATCCGGGGTCAGGTAAAGTAATGGAAAAGTGTGGTCTTCAATATGAAGGAACGTTACGACAGGCGGGATGGAGCAACAGTGGAATTGGAGATATGGCAATGCATAGTATTCTTGCATCTGAATATTTCAAAAAACACAGTGGTGCAGAAGAATAACTGATAATATGTTTCACGTGAAACATGAAAATTGTTTTATAAAAGAACAGTATTATAAGCGAAAGTTAAGTTAAATCTTTATGAAACATAGAAAAAAGTAAATAAAAAATGTTTCACGTGAAACATTCTATGGAATCTAAAGAAAAAAGATGCTATAATCATATAGTAACACACTTACGGCAAAAGTAGGTATGAAAGAAACAGGAGTATAGATATAGAAAGGTGACATCGTATGGGAAGAATAATAGCCGTTGCAAATCAGAAGGGCGGCGTAGGAAAAACAACTACATCCATTAATTTGTCTTCATGCCTTGCAGCAAAGGGGAAAAAAGTTTTGGCAATTGACATGGATCCACAGGGAAACATGACAAGTGGACTCGGAATAGATAAAGATGGTGTAGAAAAGACAGTTTATGATCTGATCATTGGACAGGCAACAATCGAGGAAGTACTCTGCAAGGAAGCATTAGAAAATTTGGATGTTCTTCCAACTAATATAGATTTATCGGGAGCAGAAATAGAATTAATCGGAGTGGAGAATAAAGAGTTTATTATTCGCGATGAGGTAAATAAAATTAGAGATAATTATGATTTTGTGATCATTGACTGTCCACCGTCACTGAGTATGTTGACAATCAATGCGATGACAACTGCAGATACTGTTCTCGTACCTATTCAGTGTGAGTACTATGCATTGGAAGGATTAAGTCAATTAATTCATACAATTGAACTTGTTAGAGAACGATTAAATCCATTATTAGAAATGGAAGGTGTTGTCTTTACTATGTATGATGCAAGAACAAATCTTTCATTACAAGTAGTGGAAAATGTGAAAGATAATCTTCAACAGAGAATTTACAAGACAATTATTCCTAGAAATATCCGTCTTGCAGAAGCGCCAAGCCACGGACTTCCAATCAATATATATGATCCGAAATCTACAGGAGCAGAGAGTTATATGCTTTTAGCAGATGAAGTGATTGCAAGAGAGGAGGAAGAGTAATCATGGCAGTAAAAAGAGGTGGTTTGGGAAAGGGATTGGATAGTCTGATTCCAGATCATAAACATGATAAGCTTCCAGAAAAAACTGTGCAATTGGAAAAAACTCCGGAAAAGAAGAAAGATTTTGAAATTCGAGAGAGCGGCGAACAGATGGTGAAGATTACGAAGGTTGAACCGAACCGTGAACAGCCGAGAAGAAATTTTGAAGAAGATTCACTTTTGGAACTTGCAGATTCTATTAAACAAATTGGAGTTTTGCAGCCGCTTATTGTGCAGAAGAAAAATGATTACTATGAAATCATTGCGGGAGAAAGAAGATGGAGAGCTGCAAAGATAGCTGGTTTGAAAGAAGTTCCGGTAATTGTAAAGGAATTTACCGATCAAGAAGTTGTAGAGATTGCATTGATTGAGAATATCCAAAGAGAAAATTTGAATCCTATTGAAGAAGCTATGGCTTTCAAAAAATTGCTTACAGAATTTCATTTAAAGCAGGATGAAGTAGCCGAAAGAGTTTCCAAGAGCCGAACAGCAGTAACAAACTCCATGCGGCTTCTGAAATTAAATGAAAAAGTTCAACAGATGATAGTCGATGATATGATTACAACTGGACATGCCAGAGCTTTGTTGGCAATTGAAGATCAGGAACAGCAATATGTGCTTGCAAACAAGATTTTTGATGAGAAATTAAGTGTTCGCGAAACAGAAAAACTCATTAAATCTTTAAAAGCTCCTAAAAAAGAGAAAGCAAAAAGAGAAGTTGAAAATGATTTCATTTATCGTGATTTGGAAGAAAAAATGAAATCTGTAATGGGAACGAAAGTACACGTTAATCAGAAACGTAACGGAAAAGGAAAAATTGAAATAGAATATTATTCACAAGATGATCTCGAACGTATATTTGAGATAGTAATGGGAATGAAATAGAGAACAATCAAGGAAGAACAATTAGATAAAAGGGAGTATGGTATATGGAAAGCAGGATGTTAGAAAGTATCGGACTTGATCCGGGGTATCTGTTTCTTGCAATGTTCATTATGATTGTTTTGTTGTTTCTCTTTACAGTCAGTGTGAATATGAAATATAATCGGTTGAAAAACAGCTATAATAGGTTTATGAAAGGAAAAGATGGAAAAACTTTGGAAGAAGAGATGAACCAGAAATTCCTCGAATTAGATCAGATAGCGGAAAAAACCGGAACTATTGAGAATGAATTAAAAGAAATTAGTCAACATTTGAAAGAACATTACCAGAAAGTAGGTATTGTGCGGTATAATGCATTTGAGGGGATGGAGCATAAATTAAGTTTTGCGCTGACATTGCTAGATGGAGATGACAATGGTTTTATTTTAAATGTCATGCACACCCAGGAAAGATGCTATACTTATATGAAAGAAGTAATTAAAGGTCAGAGCTATATAGAATTGTGTGAAGAAGAGGAAGAATCTTTGGACAGAGCAATTTTTCAGGAAGCTTATGGCCTAGATTTTAAAGAATGAGATATAAAGGAGAAAAAACATGTTAGACATTAAATTTTTAAGAAGCAATCCAGACGTAGTAAAACAGAACATTAAAAATAAATTTCAGGATGAAAAACTTCCGTTGGTAGATGAAGTAATCGAATTAGATGTAGAAAACAGAAATATTAAGCAGGAAGTAGAAGCACTGCGGGCAAATAAGAATAAAATTTCTAAAATGATTGGCGCTTGCATGGCACAGGGAAAGAAAGAAGAAGCAGAAGGATATAAGAAACAGGTTGCTGAAGAGGCAGGAAGAATCGAAGAATTGTCTGCGAGAGAAAAAGAAGTAGAAGATCGTATTTTGCAGATTATGATGGTAATTCCGAATATTATTGATCCTTCTGTTCCGATTGGAAAAGATGACAGCGAAAATGTGGAAATTGAAAAATTCGGAGAACCGGTTGTTCCTGATTTTGAAATTCCATATCACGCAGATATTATGAAAAGCTTTGACGGAATTGATCTTGATGCCGCCGGACGTGTGGCAGGAAATGGATTTTATTATCTGAAAGGCGATATCGCAAGACTTCATTCTGCAGTAATTTCTTATGCAAGAGATTTCATGATTGACAGAGGATTTACTTATTATATTCCACCATACATGATCCGCAGCAGCGTTGTAACAGGTGTTATGAGCTTTGCAGAGATGGATGCCATGATGTACAAAATTGAGGGCGAAGATTTGTATCTGATCGGAACAAGTGAACATTCTATGATTGGTAAATTCATCGATCAAATGTTAGATGAGAGTGAACTTCCACAGACATTAACAAGTTATTCTCCATGCTTCCGAAAAGAAAAAGGTGCACATGGAATTGAGGAACGTGGAGTATATCGTATTCATCAGTTTGAAAAACAGGAAATGGTAGTTGTATGCAAACCGGAAGAGAGTAAAAAATGGTATGATATTATGTGGAAGAACACGGTAGATTTCTTCCGTACATTGGATATTCCGGTTCGTACATTAGAATGCTGTTCAGGAGATTTGGCAGACTTAAAGGTAAAATCTTGCGACGTAGAAGCATGGTCTCCAAGACAGAAAAAATATTTTGAAGTAGGAAGTTGTTCAAACCTTGGAGATGCACAGGCAAGACGTCTGAAAATCCGTGTGAATGGTGAAAACGGTAAATACTTCGCACATACACTTAATAATACAGTAGTAGCACCGCCAAGAATGCTGATTGCATTTTTAGAGAACAATCTGCAGGCAGACGGCTCTGTGAAGATTCCAGAGGCATTACAGCCATATATGGGAGGAAAGACAGAACTTCAGCCTGTGACACGCTAGGAAGAGGATTTGATGCATCAATATTTAAAAGCAATTGGATTTTCAAATATTACAACTCGTCAGCAGGAGAGAGAACTCCTGAAAGAGATAGAAGAAGATTTTTCAAGTCATACATTGGCAGAGCTGACAAAAGATTGTGATTTTTGTGAGTTTGTAAGAGAGTACGGAATTGGAATCGGAGTGAAGTCCTGCGGAGAAATAAACGACTGGGATGAATTTGAACGAGAATATTATTTTCCGTATTTTGAAGGAAGTGGAGTTACTTCCTACGCCGATGTAGTTGTAGAGAAAAAAATAGACCAAGAGGCTTATCTTGGCGTCTGTGAGGACGCCAGGGTAGGCGTCAGCATAATATTTCAATTACAAAACAATGTGGAATATATGAAGGAATATCAGCTTCAGACACTGGGAACAAGATCAACAAGTGTTACGCTTGCGGGACTTGCTAACAGGGGGAAAATATTACTTCCAATCGTGAAGAATGAAGCAGTCCAACAGGCACAGCAGGAAGAGGCACATAATCGTATGATGCTGCTCAGCGCTGCGAGACAGGGAGATTCTCAGGCATTGGAAAGTCTGACGCTTGATGATATCGATACATATTCAAAAGTATCACAGAGGATCGGAAAAGAAGACGTTTTAAGTATTGTTGCAACTTACTTTATGCCTTATGGACTGGAATGCACGTTGTATTCGATTCTTGGGGAAATACTGGATATGCAGATGGTTGTGAATGACAAAACAAATGAGACGTTGTATATTCTTACATTGAATGTCAATGATCTGCATTTTGATGTCTGTGTCCCGATGGCAGAGTTGTCAGGAGAACCGGAGATTGGGAGACGGTTTAAAGGTGAAATATTGCTTCAGGGAAGGATCAATTTTCAGTAAAAGTCCTTGTCTTTTGAAGCCAGGTATAGTATAATTTTCGGTGGAAACTTAGGTTTAGCCGGAAATTATAGTATGTCTCGTTAGTTAAATGGATATAACATGGTCCTCCTAAG
>CAUCYJ010000114.1:0-8465 GCA_958446945.1 uncultured Lachnospiraceae bacterium
CTTTTGCACTTAAATAATAACTGCGTCCATGACCTGTCTGTGAAATCTGTGCACAATAATGATTTTCGTTCCAAAGGTAGTTGTACCAATATCTTGGTGTTCTGGTTTCCCTGATGATACAGGAATTTCCATCTTCTGAAAATGTATAAGGCTTATCAGCTTTATTATGTAATACATTACTCATTTTAAATCTCCTCATTGTTAATTTCTATTTTCCATCATGTAGACAGATTTCTACATATTTAACCTCTGCCATATCACCAAGGTACTTTTCATGCAGTTCGTCTCCATTGAGAATTCTTCTGCTCTCCCATTTACCGGCAATAAAGCGGCCTTCTTCCATACGGATAACGGTTACATATTGATCACTTGCCCTTTGGGGTAAAACCTGGAATTTCACATTGCAGCCAGCAATATAAAAACTATTTTCCCCACAAAGAATAATTCCCGCACTTCCAGTTTTTCCCTGCATATAATCCAGTAAAATATCGTAGTTCTCCATTGGAATGATTGTTCCTTTTTCATTTGGAGTATTGCGAATAAAAGCTTTCATCGCGTTAGTTCCACGGTACTTTGTAATCTGAGGCAGCATGCCTTTCAGAATTTCATAACTTTGCTGTAAATATGGACCAGTTCCCTGGCAGCAAAACCCAGCAGCTTCTATATTAAGCACCTGAAGCATTTCCTCTTCAACTTCCATAAAATCTTCTTTCAGAAAGTCTTCTACTGCAAAAGGAGAAAATCCTATAGCGTTTGCTCCCCCCAATGCCCAGAATACATTGGAAGCACTAACAGGATCACGCCGGGCTTCCGGTATAAAAAGAAGATTTCCATCTGCGCTATACTGTTGGCAAACTTTTTTAAAATCCGCCACATAAATATCTGGTGAAAAAAAGTCCAGGGAGGGAGCTGTATTTTTCCAAACAGGGAGCATGGTATATACAGGACCTCCAGAAGGGTAAATTCCCGGTCTGTCCGGATGCTGTTTTAACCAGGCATTTACATACATCGGAATAGGATAAATCTCTTTTCCTGCAGAAACAATTTTTTCAACTGCACGGGCGTAATAAAATGCCATAAATGTTTCCGGGGCATCTTCCCCAAATGCTGTTTTCCAGTTGACTCCCTGGCAATTTACAGATTCGGGAACCATTTCGGCATATTTTTCCTCTGCTGCCTCAGAAAAATCCCTTTCTGCACCTAAAAAACCGATTTCATTTTCCACCTGCACCATGATAACCGTCTGTTCTTCACTGTCATATTCCTGTAAATATTTCATCAAATGGCAGAATGCATTTTTATCCGCTTCAATGGCAGTCTCACAAAACGGGGAAGCAGTATCAGATGGAATACCTCCTGGATAACATGCCCGGAAATATGTTTTATAATCCCTTTTTACCCAGCCTGGGGTATAGAAGCTTTCTCCGTTTTTCCATAATCCAAACCATAACAGGACTACTTTCTTCTCATGTTTCCTAGCCTGATCAATTAATCCCTTCAACAGAGAAAAATCAAATTTTCCCTGCTCTTTTTCTATATTTTCCCAGGCGATTGGAAAGATCACAGTATTTAATCCCAAGGGGTCCAGATATGGCCAGACCTCCTTTTCCATAAATTCCAGACTGGAAAATGCAGAATTATGAAGTTCTCCTGCAAGCATAAGAAATGGTTTTTCTTTTACGTATAAAGTTGGAACTCCATTTTCGTTTAAGGCAATATACGGTACTTTTTGCATCTGTTAACTTCCTTTTTCGTTTTTTATAATTGTATAAAAAATTGTTTTTGGTATCTGCTATATTTCGCTTATATTATGTTCTTTTTTTGCAGTTCCATATTTCAAATTTTCTATTTCCGTCATTTATTAATACATTTCCGCTGTCTTATTTTTTAACAATCCTGTTTATTCAGTGCATTTATTACAGCTTCATATACTGGTCTGATTTCCGGTGATGTGGAAATGCCTTCTGCCAGTGTCATCTTTTTGGCATATTCAATCATAGGGTTGTTGATCAGCTCTGGAACCATCTGCTTCATCATTTCAAATCCTAAAGGTTCTTTCAGAATATCCCCCAGAGTGCTGTCCATTGAGAATTTTAAAGCTTTTAAGCTGGTTTTCGTCTCATATTCATAACAATATTCACCAGATCCAACTTCAATAGGTTCGTTCTTTTCAGGAAGGTACAAAATGGCTGTTGTATTTGCCGGAACGGTTACCTTTATCTGAATCTGGTAATTTTTACAGCTCCAATAAGATCTGATCTTTCCATAAGGAGTTTCAAGAGATGCCTCTGCCTCTTCCATTCCCCTTACAAACATTGGTTTCACATAAAATCTGTGATATCCAGGTTCCAGTTGGTTAATTCCGGCTATTTTCCGATATATCCAGTCGCCAATTGATCCATTTGCGTAATGATTCATGGAGTTTAAACCTGGATGAGGCATACTACCGTCCGGATATATACCATTCCATTTTTCCCATACTGTAGTAGCTCCCATATTTACTGCATAGAGCCAGGAAGGATAGTCCTCTTTCATAAATAACATGGACGCAATATCATGAGCTCCATTTTCAGATAAAGCATGACAAAGATAAGGTGTTCCCACAAAGCCAGTTGTAAGGTGATTTTTATGATTTTCTATGTTTGCAGATGGTTGTTTTAAATGAAGAACTTGCTGGAGAATATAATCTAACGTGTTAGAGTGTTTTTCTGGTTGCATGAAATAAGAACTATATGCTAGGAGATGATAAAATGGCAAAGATCAGAATCATAAAGAAAAATAATGACTGTAGCATGGAATACGAAGTAGGCGATATTTGTGAGGTCACAGGTACCTGGTATGGCGGCGTCCACATCAATGGCCGTTCCGGAATCCCGGTTTCCCTTGATAAAGAAGAATATATGGAACTCAACACAGAACCAGAAGAACCTGACAGCGCAGAAAATGAAAACACATCGGAACCACCGGAACACGATATCCATGCAGGCGACATTGTACAGCATTTCAAAAGAGAATGGGTATCCCCGGATACTTCCGAATATCTCTATAAAGTCCTTGCAGTAGCCCATCATACAGAAAATGGTGAAAAACTGATGATTTACCAGGCGCTCTACGCACCTTTCAAAATCTGCGCCAGACCCTATGATATGTTTATGAGTGAAGTAGACAGAGACAAATATCCGGATATTAAACAAAAGTATAGATTTGAGAAATATACTACAAAATAGATGATTGATATTTTATGGAATTGCTATAGTAAAACAGGCACTTTTGCCTGTACAAAAACACTTTGTCGTTGTATAGTAATAACAAATAATAACAGCATACGTTTCCAGAGATTTTATAGCATTATCTGAAAAAATGTGCAGAAAGAACGAAAGGGAAGGAAATATGCAGAAGGTATTAGTAGTTGTAGACATGCAGAATGACTTCATCGACGGAGCTCTTGGAACAAAAGAGGCAGTTGCCATTGTACCTGGTGTAAAAGAGAAAATCGAAAATTTTGATGGAGTTGTTCTTTTTACCAGAGACACCCATGAGACTTACTATCTTGACACTCAGGAAGGAAAGAAGCTTCCTGTACCGCACTGTATCCGTGACACCGAAGGATGGCAGATCCGAAGCGAATTAGATGCACTCAGAAAAACAGAACCCATTGATAAAGAAACTTTCGGTTCCACAACTCTGGCAGGAGAATTACAGATGTTAGATGAAGATCAGGGAATTGAAAGTATCACCTTCGTAGGTTTATGCACAGACATCTGTGTTATTTCCAATGCACTTCTGGTTAAAGCATCTCTCCCGGAAGTTCCGATCATCGTAGACGCTAAATGTTGCGCAGGCGTAACACCGGAAAGTCATGAGAATGCACTGAAAGCAATGGAAGCATGTCAGATCCAGATTGACAGATAAACTGCAGAGCAGTTATTCAGTTATAAACAAGCAGTAAAGCGGATGATTTGATCCACCTGATAATTCAGATATGAGGAGTGACAAATGAAGACAATAACACGAGACGAGGCATTTACATTATTAAAAAAATACAACAAGGATCCATTCCACATTCAGCATGCTCTGACTGTAGAAGCAGTAATGAAATGGTATGCCAGTGAACTTGGCTATGGCGAAGATGCAGAATACTGGGGAATTGTAGGGCTCCTCCACGACATCGACTTTGAACTATATCCGGAAGAACACTGTCTGAAAGCTCCGGAAATGCTCCGCGAAGCAGGTGTAGGCGAAGACGTGATCCATTCAGTTGTATCCCACGGTTACGGCATCACAGTAGGATGTGGCGCAACTATTGACGTAGCACCGGAACACGAAATGGAAAAAGTACTCTTTGCAGCAGACGAACTTACAGGACTTATCTGGGCAGCAGCACTTATGAGACCATCCAAAAGCACAAAAGACATGGAACTCAAATCCCTCAAGAAGAAATATAAAAGCAAGGGCTTCGCAGCAGGATGCTCCAGAGAAGTCATCGAGCGAGGAGCCGAACAACTTGGCTGGGAACTGCAGAAGCTGCTCACTATGACACTGCAGGCAATGGCAGACTGCGAGGATGAGATTAAGGCGGAGATGGACGCGGAAGCATAAATATTAAAACTGAATAATAAAGTAACAAGAATTGCTTAGAAAGAAAGGGACATATCAGAGGTAGAAGGTATGTCTCTTTTTGTATTACAGTGAATTGAATATAATAGGTAATGTCGAACGAAAATTGTTGCCGTTTATGTCGAAAAATTGTATAATATGACGTAAAGTAGTTAGCTTTATCAGATGACTTAGGCAGTAAAGAATATAAAAGAGAAATAATGTCTGAAGAGACATTTGGAAATTGGATAAAAATAATGAATAAGACTTTAAATTACTATAACGAAAATGCACAGTCCTTTGCGTCTGGAACTGTTTCCGTAGAGTTTACAGAAATGCAGGACAAATTTTTGCAAAAGCTTAATCCGGGAGCATATATACTCGATTTTGGTTGCGGCGCAGGAAGGGACACGAAATATTTTTTGGACCAAGGCTATCTGGTAGAGGCAATAGACGGTTCCGAACAGTTATGCCAGATTGCGAGTAAACATACTGGAATCAAAGTTAGACAGATGCTGTTTCAGGAACTGAAAGTGAATGAGAAATACGACGGCATATGGGCTTGTGCTTCCATTCTTCATTTACCGAAAAAAGAACTAAAAGAGGTTTTCAAGAAAATGCTCACAGCGTTGAAACCTGGTGGACGGATTTATACTTCTTTCAAATATGGAGAGTATGAGGGAGAGCGAAACGGACGATACTTTACAGATTTTACAATAGACACATTTGCGGATTTTGTACAGGAGATACACAATCTGCAAATAGAAGAACACTGGATCACAGGAGATGTCCGACCGGGAAGAGGTGAGGAAAAATGGCTGAACTTAATTATGCAGAAAAAATGAACATCGGATATGAAAATGAATATTCCACAGATGCCATGACCGGCGGACCTGATAAAAGAAGACAATTATATTATCAGTTAATCCAGAGTATGAAGAAAGCAGAAAGCGTTGATATCATTGTTTCATTCCTTATGGAATCAGGAGTAAAAATGCTTCTTCAGGAACTGGAAAACACCCTGAAACGCGGAGCCAAAATCCGAATCCTGACAGGAAATTATCTCGGAATAACCCAGCCGTCTGCACTATATCTGATTAAAAGAAAACTCGGTGACAGAGTTGATCTTAGATTTTACTGCGAAAAAGGCCGTTCTTTTCATCCAAAGTCTTACATATTCCATTATGCAGACCATAGTGAACTTTACATTGGATCGTCCAATATTTCAAGAAGTGCACTGACTTCAGGAATAGAATGGAACTACCGTTTTAGCAGCAAAAAAGATCCAGAAAACTATGCTGAATTTTTTTATACATTTGAAGACTTGTTTGAAAACCATTCCATCATAATCGATGATAAAGAATTAAAGAGATATTCCCAGAACTGGCATCGTCCTGCAGTTGCAAAAGATCTTGACAAATATGACTTTGAACAGGATACAGAAGATACTAAAATTAAAACAATGTATGAACCAAGAGGGGCACAGATTGAAGCACTCTGTGCATTGGAAGATACAAGAGCAGAAGGAGCAAAGAAAGCGCTCATCCAGGCTGCAACGGGTATCGGAAAAACTTATCTGGCAGCATTTGATTCCAAACCATATGAAAAGGTTTTATTTGTTGCACACAGAGAGGAAATCCTGAAACAGGCGGCAGATTCTTTCCGAAATGTAAGAAATTCGGAGGATTATGGATTCTTTACAGGAGATGAGAAATGCACGGATAAATCAGTTATCTTTGCTTCAGTAGCAACTCTCGGAAAATCAGAATACCTGAATGAAAAATACTTTGCACCGGATTACTTCAACTACGTAGTAATCGACGAATTCCATCATGCAGTCAATGATCAGTACAGAAAAATCGTAGAGTATTTTAAACCCCAATTTCTCCTCGGACTGACAGCAACACCTGAGAGAATGGATGGCAAAAATATATATGAAATCTGTGATTATAATGTGCCGTATGAGATTTCATTAAAAGATGGCATCAATAAAGGAATGCTGGTTCCATTTCACTATTACGGAATCTACGACGAGACAGACTATACCAAACTGCATATAGTCAGAGGAAAATATGCGGAAGAAGAACTGAACAAAACATACATAGGAAATGCTTACAGACATGATCTGATTTACAAATATTACTGTAAATATGGTTCAAAACAGGCATTAGGCTTCTGCTGTTCCAGAAAACATGCAGAAGAAATGGCAAAGGAATTCAGCAGAAGAGGAATCCCATCAGCAGCAGAGGAATCCCATCAGCAGCAGTTTACAGTAATGCAAATGGAGAATTCTCCATGGACAGAACAGAAGCAATTGAGAAATTGGAAAGTGGAAAAATCAAAGTCGTCTTTTCGGTGGATATGTTCAACGAAGGCGTAGATATTCCCTCTGTAGATATGGTAATGTTTCTCCGTCCGACGGAATCTCCAATAGTATTCCTGCAGCAACTTGGAAGAGGATTGCGGAGAAGTAAAGGAAAAGAATATCTCAATGTCCTGGACTTCATCGGCAATTACGAAAAGGCAGGAAGAGTCAGATACTTACTGACAGGAAAAAGTAAAGCAGAGAAACAAACCTATTCTCCAGCAGATAAAACAGATTATCCGGATGATTGTTTTGTTGATTTTGATATGAAATTAATTGATTTGTTTGCAGAAATGGACAAGAAACAACAATCACTTAAAGATCAGATAAAAAAAGAATATTTCAGAGTAAAAGAATTACTCGGCAAACAACCATCCAGAATGGATTTATTTACATATATGGATGATGACGTTTATCAGAAGGCAATTGCACGTTCAAGTGAGAATCCATTTAAAAAGTATCTGGAATATCTGAATGAATTAAATGAACTTACAGATGAACAAAAAACTTTCTTCCAGGGAATAGGAAAAGAATTTATAAAACTGCTGGAAAACACCAATATGACCAAGGTATACAAAATGCCAGTACTGATGGCTTTCTATAATCATGGTGATGTAAGAATGGAAGTGACAGAAACAGAACTTTTGGCAAGTTGGAAAGAATTCTTCTCTACAGGAACGAACTGGAAAGATCTGGATACAGGGATTACATATGAGCAGTACTGCAAAATTTCGGATAAAGATCATATTAAAAGGATTATTAAGATGCCAGTGAACTTCTTAGTGAAATCAGGAAAAGGATTTTTTTTGAAAAGGGAAGATTCAGCGCTGGTATTAAGGGATGAAATGAAAGAAATTATAAAGAATTCTGTGTTAGCAGAGCAGATGAAAGATGTGATTGAGTATAGGGTAATGGATTATTATCGAAAACGATATATAGATTATATAAAAGAAGCTACATGTATGAAAGAAGCATACAATTATGCAAAAGATTTTAATGAATTATTATGAATATGATAAGGAAAGGCATATTATTATGGTAGATGTTTATTTACTTCCAGCAAATGAGGGAGATTGTCTTTGGGTTAGATATGGAAAAAAAGAGGGAACAAGACATAATATAATAATTGATGGAGGCGTAGAATCCAATGGAGGAGACATTGCTTCAATAATAGAAAATATAGCTGAAAGAAATGAAAAGGTTGATATTTTTGTTACACATATTGATGGAGATCATATTCGAGGATTAATAAAAGGAATTGGGATAAGTAATGCAGAAGTGTTAAAAAAATGTGTTGATACCATTTATTTTAATAATAAGAAAGATATTCTCGATAAATTTAGAATAGATTCTATTTCATCAGAAGGGTTGGAAGAATCAATTAAGACCTATATACCATCAGGAAAGGGATATTCAATTTCAGAAGCAGTGTCATTGTTAGAGATACTTAAGAAAAAAGAAATTGATGATAAAATAGATGGATGTGTTTTTGCAGGTAGAAACA
>CAUCYJ010000115.1:0-8432 GCA_958446945.1 uncultured Lachnospiraceae bacterium
GGATTGATCGTAACCATACGCACTG
This sequence comes from uncultured Lachnospiraceae bacterium, assembly GCA_958446945.1. Classification (GTDB taxonomy): domain Bacteria; phylum Bacillota; class Clostridia; order Lachnospirales; family Lachnospiraceae; genus UBA9414. The sequence continues at coordinate 26 of CAUCYJ010000115.1, forward strand.
CCCGCTCCTGTGATAATCCCTCGCGCACTGCCTCACCAATATGGTGATATAAAGATTCCTCACTCAGAATCGGAGAATCTGTAATAATCGCAACATTTACTCCGCGATCATCCAACATCTTCACTGCCTCCACATCTACTTTACGACGTTCCCCCGGAGAACGGTATGTAGCAATCGGACCATAACAAATATCACATCCGCTTTCCGCAATCTCATCAAGATAATCCGTTGCTCCCCATGCATGCTCCAGAGAAAACCGCACGCCATACGCTTTTGCAACTTCAATCGCTGTCAGCATATCGTACTGTGTACAGTGGATCTTACAAGGGATCTCTCCTCGTAGAGCCGGAATAATTGCTTCCATATTTGCATCATACGACTGTTCTTCTCCCTTTTCTTTCTTATCCAGATATTCTTTTGCTTTCCGGAACGTATCCCAGAGAACATGTGCTACTCCCATCCTAGTCATCGGAAGACGTTTCATATCTCCAAATGTATTTTTGGGATTTCCCCCAAGCGCAATTTTAACTGCTGCGGGAGCCTTTACCGTCATTTCAAAAATATTATCTCCATATGTTTTTCCAACGAATGGCTGCCCGCAAAAAACATCGCCGCTTCCCGGTGTAAATAGAATGGACGTAATTCCATGCTCATAAGCAACTTTTAGTTCTCTTGCCTTTGGATTCATTCCATATCGCGCATCGACTGCTGCCGATACTGGATCTGTCATCTCATTCGCATCGTCAACACTTTTATCATGGTTAAAATCAAATAATCCGATGTGAGAATGTGCATCAATTAATCCAGGGAGCACATAACAGCCCTCTGCATCAATTATCTCAGCATCAGCAGCTTCAATCCGCTCTGCCACTGCTTTGATTTTACCATTTTCCAGAAGAATATCCCCCTGAAAAATATTCTTCTCATCGTCAGTCATTGTGTAAAGTGTTCCACTCTTAATTAATATTTTTGCCATTAGAAGAGCACCTCCCCGTTTACAATACTGTGTACAACTTTCGCCGCATAAGTTGTTACCGGATGTCCCGAGAATACAGAAATATCAGCATCTTTTCCCGCTTCAATCGTTCCAAGTCTCTGGTCTATGCCGAGCATTTCCGCCGGATACAGACACATCATCTTAACGACATCTTCTGCCGGAACACCTGCTCTGTATGCCTCTATCGCACTCCAGATAAATACTTCGCGTCCTTCAGACCATCCTCCGCATGTATTCGTAAATGCAATTCTGTTCCCATTTTCCACAAGATCATTTAATTTCGAAAGATCCATTCCATTTTTAGCAATCTGAGACATATTATTTATATTTCCAAGAACGATTCCAACTTTCTTTTCTTTAATCTGTTTCAGTGAATCCGCAAAGCAAAATGCGTCAACCAGGTTAATCTGTACCTTCTCATCTTTCAGAAGATGCAGCAGCCCATCGATTTCATTTTTCGTAGAAGCGGCAGCAAACAGCGGCATACTCTCTTTATCAAATACATCTGTTATCACTTTCTGCTTATCTGTGCGTTTCTCTTCTTCTGCTTCTCTTGCAGCCCGAATCGTTTCTTCAAACAAATGAAACATCCCCATTTTTGTCATTGGCAGCTGACTATTGCTTCCATAAGTCTCTTTCACATTGCTTGTTACACTGCATTTTAATCCTGCATGTTCTTTTACAAGACGTTCCCCCATCTTTTGAGGAGCAGTCTTGCAGACAGCAATCTGCCCTCCCATCAAGTTATTGTTCGTCGGCGCCGCTCCAATTGCCGTAATACCGCTTTTATAAAATTCCTGGCGGTTGACTTCATCCGGATCAATACTGTAACGCAGATTCATTTCCGGTGTAATCGGATTCGTCCGCTCATCATTGTCAAAATAGCGTCCCGGAATCCCCATTGCTCCAATACTGGATACCGGGTCGATAAATCCAGGAAATACCTCACATCCTGTTGCATCAATCACTTGTGCATCGCTTTCACTCAGTCCGCGCCCAACTGCCTTGATCGTTTTTCCTTCTGTCAGAATGTCGCATCCGGACAGCACTGCTCCATTTCCTACATGGACATTCCCATTCTTAATCAAATACATGTCTGATCTCCTTCCTTACAAGTAATCTTGAAATGCTTCTCTCTTCTAAAAGAGGAGAACAATCTCCAACGATTGATCTCCTCTATAGAATTTCAGGTCATAGAAACCATTATTATTTTTCTATATCAACACGAGCCCAGTTGCGGTATCCCTCTGTAGATACAAAATAATCTTTTACATATTTTGCTGTAAATGTCGGTGATTCATACAAAAAGACTGGTGCAATAAGCGCATTCTTTACAAGAAGCTCTTCTGCCTGAAGATAAATTTCTGCTTTTTCTGTATCATCTACAACAAATTTAGCACTTTCACAAAGCTCTTTGAATTTCTTGGAATCTTCATTATCCCAACCTGTTTTTTCTGCATTGAAGTAACCATTATCTGGATCAAACAATGTTAAGACTGCACTTGGTTCATTGTAGTATGGTCCCCATCCACCGCAAGCGATGTCATAGTCACCAGCATCAATCTTATCCCACATGATGTTCCATTCCATCATATCGATCTGTACTGTAATGCCAAGTTTCTCTTCCCATGTCTGTTTGTACCATTCAGCCATCTTCTTAGAAAGCTCTGTTGTACCACGGCTTGCATATCTAACTGTGATTTCTGAAGGATCAGATATACCAAGTTCTTTCATACCTTCCTCAAGAAGCGCTTTTGCATCCTGCTCCTGAAGATCTTTTACAAAATAGTTCTTTCCATCTACAAGCTCTGTATATATTTCTTCTCCAACTTTCATTGTATCCGGCATTACAGAGTAAAGAGGAATTCCTCGTCCATCCCAGATTGCTTCAACTAAAGCTTCTCTGTCAATAGCTGCAGAAATTGCCTGACGGATCTTTGCATTGGACAGATACTGATTTTTCACGTTAAACATTAAGAATTCAGGCGCACTGTCCGGTACTGTAGTTGTGTTAGACATATCAGCTGCTTCTACTGTTTTAATCCAGTTAGAGTCAGATGTTCCGATAACATCAATTTCACCATTGATAAATGCCTGAACTGCTGTAGATGTCTCCTGAATAACTTTCTGAACAACTTTATCCAGTTTAATATTCTCTGCATCCCAGTAGTTTTCATTCTTTACGCATACAAGCTCTGTGTTCTGATCCCAGGACTCTACTTTAAACGGACCACTGCAGATGATCTTATCTGCTGCTGAACCATATTTATCGCCCCACTCTTCGTATTTATCCTGTCTTACCGGATAAATGCTTCCTGCCAGTTCAATAAAGTAAGAAGCCGGATGTACCAGTTTAATTTCTAATGTCTTATCATCAACTGCTTTCACACCGATTTCATCCGGTGTTTTTCCATTGTTGTAAAGCGCTTCACCAAAGTTCTCAATTACACCGTCAAACAGCCACGCATTCACTGCTGCTGTATTTGGGTCTGCCATTAACTTTAATGTGTACTCGAAGTCATTTGCCGTTACAGGCTCTCCATCGCTCCACTTTGCATTCTCATGGATCTTAAATGTCCATGTCAGACCATCTTCACTTACTTCCCAACTCTCTGCTGCTGCAGGAATACTTTCATTTGTGTTATCTTTGGCAGCCACATCTCTAACAAGTGGATCACAAATGAGGTTGTGGGCTTCGTTATCCGGCTGTGTTGTATTCATAATCGGGTTGAGACCGATAACAACACTGTTTGTGCTGTAATTAAATACCTTTTCTGCTCCTGATGACTTGGCGCCGTCGCTTCCGCTGCTTTTTTTGTCATCACCGCCGCCGCATCCGGCAAGGGATCCAACAACTAATACAGCTGCGAGAATACCTGCAAGCATTTTTGTTCTCTTTCTCATGGTTACATTCCTCCTTTTATTTTTTATAATCAGCTACCGCTGTTATAAACTCTCATTTAATTCCTTTACCCGGTGACAGGCTACAAAATGTCCTTCTTTCACTTCCTGAAGCTCTGGTGTATCTTTCATACATTCTTCTGTTGCATAGCGGCATCTTGCCGCAAATCTGCATCCCGGTTTTGGATTGATCGGACTAGGGATCTCTCCTTCGATCGGAATTCGTTTCTTGCTCTTTTCTTCTTCCGGATCCGGAATCGGAATCGCTGACATCAGAGCTTTCGTATATGGATGAAGCGGTTCAGAATACAATTCACCACTGGCCGCAAACTCAACCATATTTCCAAGATACATAACGCCAACGCGGTCTGAAATATGTTTTACCATTGACAAGTCATGTGCAATAAATAAATATGTCAGATTCTTTTTCTTCTGGAGTTCAATCAACAGATTGACAACCTGCGCCTGAATGGACACGTCCAGCGCCGAAATCGGCTCATCACAGACAATAAATTCCGGTTCAATTGCCAGAGCTCTTGCAATTCCGATACGCTGTCTCTGTCCTCCCGAGAACTCGTGCGGGAATCTCGATGCATGCTCTTTATTTAATCCGACAAGTTCCAACAGCTCATGAATTTTATTCGTGCGCTCTTCTCCTTTATACAAACCGTGAATATCAATTCCCTCTCCGATAATATCTCCTACTGTCATACGCGGATTTAAAGAAGAATATGGATCCTGGAAAATAATCTGGGCGCGTTTTGTAAATTCTTTCTTTTCTTTTTTATTCAAGCTGTGAATATCTGTTCCATCGAAAATAACTTGCCCACCTGTTGCATCATAAAGTCCCATAACGGTCTTTCCACACGTTGTTTTACCACAGCCGGATTCCCCAACAAGACCAAGTGTTTCTCCTTTATAAATTTTAAAGTTAACACCATCTACTGCTTTCAAATAAGCATTTTTTCCAACTTTAAAATACTTTTTCAGATCTTTTACTTCAATCAGAACTTCTTTTTTCTCTGCCATTATTGTGCCTCCCTTCTGACCATACCTTCCGGCAGTCCTTTCGTATCAGCCTTCGGATGATGCAGCCAGCAGGAACACTCCTGTGAGCAGCTGAATTTTGTTACGTCCGGATATTTTTCACGGCAAACTTTCATACCGTATTCACATCTCGGTGCAAAAGAGCATCCAACCGGTGGATTAATCAGATCCGGAGGAGTTCCTTTCAGAGAATATAATGTCTCTTTATTATTTGTATGAATCTTCGGCACAGAACTTAACAATGCCCTTGTATATGGATGAGTGGATTTGTAGAAAATCTCATCTACCGTTCCTCGCTCTACAATCTTACCTGCATACATTACCTGGATTCGGTCTGCTACGCTGGCTACCACTCCAAGATCATGTGTTACAAGAATCACTGCCATATTTAATTCTTTCTGAAGTTCACCAATCAAATCCATGATCTGCGCCTGAATTGTTACATCAAGTGCTGTCGTAGGCTCATCAGCAATCAGAATCTCCGGTTTACATGCAAGCGCTACTGCAATCATTGCTCTCTGGCGCATTCCGCCTGAAAACTCAAATGGATATTGTTTCATCCGGGCTTTCGCATTTGGGATTTTAACTAGTTCCAGCATTTCCAATGCCTGTTTCTCAGCCTCTGCCTTCTTCACATCATGATGGATTAAAATACTCTCCATAATCTGTTCTCCAATCCGCATGGTTGGATTCAAAGAAGTCATCGGATCCTGGAAGATCATAGAAATCTTGCGTCCTCTGATCTGTGTCATCTGCTTTTCTGTGTAATCAAGAAGATTTTCTCCATTGAATAAGATAGCAGATCCTCCATCTTTTTTAATATCTGTATTCGATTCCGGAAGCAACCCCATAATCGCTTTCGATGTAACTGTCTTTCCGCATCCGGACTCTCCAACGATCGCAAGTGTTTCCCCACGGTTCAAGTAGAAATCCACGCCTCTGACTGCGTGTGAAATTCCCGCATAAGTACGGAAGTTCACTTGCAAATCTTTCACTTCTAATATTTTCTCACTCATTTTTACGATCTCCTACTGTCTAAGTTTCGGGTCCAATGCATCTGAAAGTCCGTCACCGATCAAATGGAATGAAAGAATCGTCAGGACGATCAGCAAACACGGGAAAAATAACTGGTGCGGATAGAACATTAACTGCTGCTGTCCAGCACTTGCCAGAGCACCCCAGCTTGTTTCCGGCGGTCTGACTCCAAGCCCAATATAGCTTAAAAACGCCTCACTGAAAATAAATCCAGGTACAGACATTGTAATGTCTACCATGATAATTCCAAGCGTATTTGGAAGCAAATGTTTGATAATGATTCTTTTCGTATCTGCTCCAAGTGCTTTTGCCGCCTGTACATAATCTTGTTCTTTAATCTGAAGAATTTGTCCTCGAACCATACGGGCTGTTCCAACCCACGCTGTCAGCGACATCGCAAAGACGAGAGAAAACAAGCTTCGTCCAAGTACGATTGAAAGAATAACAACAATAATCAGGTATGGAAGGTTTCCGACAAATTCACAGATTCTCATGATAATGTCATCTACCAGTCCGCCTTTCAGACCTGCAAGCGCTCCAACAAGTGCTCCAATTACAAACATTACTACTGTACAGCACAGGCCGATATAAATAGAAATACGTCCTCCAACACAGACACGGGTAAATAAATCACGTCCCATATCATCTGTACCAAACCAGTATTCAGAATTCGGAAGTAAATCCTTCTGCGACGGATCCATATACTGATAATCTTTTCCGGAAATAATCGGTCCAACAAACAGAAGCACAACAATTGTCACAAGCAGGATCATTCCAAAGAGTGCAAGTTTATTTTCACGGAATCTTCTCCATACATCCGCCCAGTATGTAAGAGCTTTTTTTCCAAGTTCCTCTCCAGACAATCCTTTCGTACCAACACGCTCGAATAAGTCATCTGTAAGAGACATATCTTCCATATTGTTTTTCGTATTCTCGCTCATCTCTACACCTCACTTACTTTTTGCCTTTTGCTACGCGGATTCTAGGATCAACAATACCATATAAAATATCTACAATAATCAATGCAAATACATAGAGAATTGCAAAGAAGATTGTTAGGCCGATTACCATCGTATAATCATTATCCGATACTGCCTTTACATAATAAGAACCAAGTCCTGGAATTGCGAACATTTTCTCAATAATAAAGGAACCTGCGAAAATACCTGCAACTGCAGGACCAATCATCGTAACGATCGGAATCATAGAGTTTCTTAAAATGTGTTTGCGAACAACTCTATTTTTCGTACAGCCTTTTGCTTTTGCTGTCACAATATAATCTTCACTAATAACAGATAAAGTACTATTTCTCATATACTTGCAATAGGAAGCAATTCCTCCAATGGCATATGCCGCTACCGGAAGAATAAAATGTTTTAATCCTCCCCATCCGAATACTGGAACAAGTTTCCACTTGAATGCAAGGAAATACTGCAGAAGCGCCGCAAATACAAAGCTTGGAACACATATCGCAAGTACAACAAGTACCCTGATAATATGATCTATCGGCTTTCCTCGATTCAGCGCTGCAATCAGTCCAAGCAGTACACCAATTGTTGCCTGAAGTGTTATGGCGATCAGTCCTATCTTGGCGGAAATTAACGTATTATCACGGATAATGTCATTGGCAGATTTCCCCGTGTAAATAATAGATTCTCCAAAATCGCCTGTTGTGATTAGATTCTTCATATACATGAAGTATCTTTCAACTACCGGACGGTCAAAACCATATTTTGCATTAATAATGGCTTGTGCCTGCTCCGGCATCTGACCTACTTTCGCTGCAATAGGATCTCCCGGAGCGCCGGCTACCAGAAAAAATGTTGCCGTAGCAATCAAAAACAGCGTTAACACGGCAAAAGCAAGTCGTTTTCCAATAAATTTCAGCATCTTTTTCATCCTCCTTTGATTTCATTTATTGTTCTGCTAAAATTATTTTTCTCCCAAACTATGTTTTTTCTCGTATAATGTCTGCGGAACAACCATATAATGTTCTCTGATTTTTCTTTGCGTTTCGCTGACATCATGAGCCTGCAGTGCTTCTAAAATCCACCGATGATTTCTCGCAATAACTGCAAACGGCATCAATACTTCATTACTCATTGTAAGATACGTTGCCGCGTTATCTCCTTCTAGCATTTTCCACATTTTTAAAAGCTTACTGCATCCGGATGCTTCCACAATGCAACAATGAAACCGCTCATCTAACTCAACAATACTATAAACATCTTTGAGATTTGATGCACCTTCCATCTCTTTTATAATTTCTTCTATCTCATCTTCGTATTCCTTTGGCAAGTTCGCCTCATAAATCTCAACAGCCAGCATTTCCAACGCTGAGCGAATTAGATAGGATTCCTGCATATCTTCATATGTAAGTTCCCTCACAATACAGCCTTTATGCGACAAATAAGTGATGAGTCCTTC
>CAUCYJ010000116.1:0-8368 GCA_958446945.1 uncultured Lachnospiraceae bacterium
TTACAGGTTGGCAGTTTATTAACGGCAAATGGTATTACTTAACCTCAGACGGCTCTATGCTTGCTTCCGCACAGACACCGGACGGTTACAAAGTAGATGCAAACGGCGCATGGATTCAGTAAAGGTCAAATGTATAGAAGGGCAGAGTCATTCCGGCTTTGCCCTTTTTCATACCTGCTGCCTTCTACTGTAATCGAACTGACGTTTTATATACGCTTTTACACGATTTAATCATTTCCAATGAATGAGTTTGCATGGAAATACTAAAAACACTCTACAAGGGCGCACAGAGCCTCAGAACGGGTGTTCTGCGATGTGAGCTTGTGAAAATCTGAAATGGTAGTTTCATCCGGTCGGGTGAGTGGATTCCCACTTGTCAGATATGAAGAGAATGGATGTAATACTGATGCGGATGTGGTATAATGAAGATGTGCAAATTCATATCTATATAGGGGGAATTATGGATAAAGAAACAAAGGTAAAATATATAAAGAAAATTATTTGGGATGATATATTTTCAGATGTAAATAAAGATCAGTGTAAAATAGATTTACTGCTGGAAAATAGAGCAAATATAAAAATAAATAAATTTTCTTTTGATTTTTTTAAATGTTCATTAGATGCCTTAAATAAAGTGAAAAATAGTGGACAAATTTTATTTATAAGAAAATATAGGTATGAGAAAGTTTTAAACGATTATTTAATACAAAAATATAATATTGATAATGTCAAAATCAATACAATTTCAATACCAAATAATAAAAAAACAAATGATAAAAAGACAAAAATTGATTTAGAGAAAATACAAGAATCTTATATTAAACAGATTACAAATGAACATAACTTGGAAGTTGATGCAATAAAAAGAATTAAAACATTGGCTGAGAAAAAATGTTTTTTTAATGACAATAAATGTTTGCTTTTTAATGAAAATTGTTCAGTATTTCACACTGGTTGCATGCGGAAAAATGAGTTTGACACTGCAATAAAAATTGAAGAAAAGAAAGAGGAAATAAAACGTAAAAAAGAAAAAAATAGGTTACTTAATGAACAAAAACAAAAGAAATCAAAAAAGAAAAAAACTTCTAAATCCAATATTGAGGAAATGAGTCCAACAGAAATAAAAACTAAAATACTGATGATAAATAATCCTACCGTTGGAGAATTTCTAAAAAATATTTCTGACCAAACAGAAACACCTATGGATGATTTGATAGTTATTTATGAACGCATAATTAAACAATGCTATGCTCATAAAAATGGTATTTGTCTAATGGATAAACAAAAATGCAATATTGCGCAGGAGGGATGTTTGCACCATAAACAATTTATAGAAGGAATAAAAGCAAATAAAAAAAATGGAATTACAATTCGCTCAACAAAAATGGTAAAGAAAATATCCTCAGAGTATCAAATCAATATTAAGGATTTTGTTGTACGCAGAGCAGTATTTAAATGCACGCATGAACACCACCATATTGAAAATGTTGACGCAGTGATTTCTGTTGATTGTGATGGTAAAAAGACACTGGTGCAAATTCCAGCAGGATATTGTAATCAATGTAAGACATATTTTATTATGGAAAGTACATATCAAGAATTAAAACATATGGGTGTGATTCTATGCCGAATTACAGATGAGAAAAATTATCTAAAAAGTGCTTTGGATACAGGAATGCAATTAGCTCAAGAATCCGTCTTGATGCAATATGGATATAATGTATCACAAACAGAGGGATTATCGCAAAAGGCGCGACAGAAAATACTTGCTCTTTTGATTGATAATGAGGCACTTTCTAAGAGCGAAATAATCAGTTATTTGGATTTCTTTATTAGCCAACGTGCCGGACGTAGTAGCATGGAACTGGCTATTTCAAAATGGGAGACAGATCGAGAGTTCGTTGAAAATTATAGAATTGGCGAATATACAAAGTATGGTGTAAATGCGATTTACAGACGATAAGAGAGGAGCTGATCCAATGTCATATGATAATAGTGGACATCATTATTCAGATTGCACAGGCCCCGGCGGCTGTGATTGCGATGAACGTCGTTATGGTTATCGCGGCGGCGGTGGTGGAGGCGGCAACACAGGCTGCCTCTGGCTGATTGCTGTGGTCATATTAAGTATTATTGGTGCCTGGAATGAGTTGATTGCTTTAATTTTACTTTTTATCGCGGCGGCTGTATTGCTTCTTTCACGGTAAAGAAACAGCGCAATTTTGCGCCCTATACCTGCTGCTGTTAGGTACTTAAATCTGTGAAGTTGAATGTACCCCCTCCCCCTTGGGGCGGAGAGATGAAGATAAAAAGACCTTGCATATCCGAGAACAGAATGCTATATTATAAACAAAGGGATACCACCGATAGACAGTTGATCCTGAAAAATTGTTAGTTAAAAAATAACCGCTCTTGTTTTCTCAGGACATGGCGGTTATTTTTGTGTCTTAAATGCATTTAGTGTATCAGTTTATATTGTTCAAAATTCTATGACATTTGTGTATATTTATTCAAAAGTATTATTTTATAGTTATTGAATGTATACCATATAAATCAGTTGAATAGTTAGGTATGTTTTCTACAAATTTTCTATCGAGAATCCATTTTTCAACAGCATTTCTACAGCTTGTTTGGTTTTTATGTTGACAGATAAAAAGGTCAAGATAACTTATAATTGTGGTTTTTGTAAGTATGTTGTTGGCGACGAGATTATTTAAAATCATATGTCGTGTTTTATCGGGTATATTATTTATTTTATTGACATTATATCCATATTGTTTCAATATGGATTCTTTTGATGCAAATTCATTAGAAAAAGAACCGGAATAATAAGTTTGAGAATCACAAATTCGGCAGAGAATGGTTCCTTTTGTTTTTAAATATTCATAAACGCTATTTAGAATAAAAGTAAACGGTAGACCAAAAGTACCTTTCATCATCTTCCATGCTATGCCATAATAAACTCACCAAAACTACACAATCAAAAAAGTTCAGTACTCCACTTTTTTGACTGCCTATAATCAGGAGGATGTTATGGTCACACAAACCAGTCTTATGGCACAGCAGGTACGTATTCAGCAGTGGGCGGAGCAAATCAGGGAATGTCAAAACCGTCCGAAAGGAATGGCTGTTGAAACCTGGTGTGCTCAAAATAATCTTACAAAGGCCAACTACTATTACCGCCTGCGGCGTGTGCGTGAAGTGTGCCTGGAACAATTCCAGGCTGCTGAAACTCCAGCTTTTGTTGAACTTCCTGTTTCAGAAAAAGAAATGGTCTGCGCAGAGTCTGCCACGGAAACAAACATTACTGAAAAAGCAGGGCCTATACTTCGGATGAAAAGCATCAGCGGGTTTTGCATCGAAGTATTTTCGGACATATCACCGACACTGCTCCGGCAGGTCATAGAGGCCATGAATCATGCTGAATGATGCGGACGCCTCTGGCTTCAAAAAGGTATATCTGGCAATGGGGTTTACCGATCTCCGCCGTGGAATTGATGGATTGGCTGGCATTATCCGTTTTCAATTTAACCTGGATCCTTATGATAAAAACACACTGTTTCTGTTCTGCGGAAGAAGGTGTGATCGTATAAAAGCCCTGCTGTGGGAAGGCGATGGTTTTCTTCTCATGTACAAACGCCTGGACAGCGGAGCTTTCCGATGGCCCCGTTCCGCAGATGAAGCCCTGTCCATCACAGAAGAACAGTATCGGATGCTGATGCAGGGATTGGAGATTGTTGCAAGGCATCCAATAGCAGAACTAGAAGAGCCGCCTTCCATGATGTAATTGTGCAGAACGCTGAAAATAAAAAACTTATAAACCAGGGGATTCCCTGCGGTATCCATTCGATTTGAAAGCTTATCCACATTCAGCCAAAACTGCAGTTTTTTTGAAAAGCAGTCTGCTGGCTGATGTGGATAATACAGCGAAATATCTATGAAGCCATGGTTGTTTCGCTGTGTTATCCACCGTCATTATGCCGAACTGGAGGATTGGTATGATTGGCGTAAACTAAAGAAATCTGATATAATCAGAACCAGTAAATCATGGGAGTTCTGATTATGGCATTCAAATATACAGAAGAACAACTGAATAAGCTGGACAAGGAGCTGCTCATACAACTGTTCCTCGGACTACAGGAACAACTGGAAGCATTGACTGCTCAGACGGAAGCATTAAATACAAAAATGCAACAGATGATGGAGCAGCTGATTCTTTCCAACAAAAACCGCTTTGGCCGTTCCAGTGAAAAAATGGAGGATGCGAACCAGATTTGCTTCATGGAAGTAGATGGAACGATTGTATTCTTTAATGAGGCGGAGGCAGTCTGTGACCTGAGTGCGCCAGAACCAGATGATCTGGAACAAAAAACAGTTAGAAAGAAGCAGTCCGGAAAACGGGAAGCGGATATTTCCGGTCTTCCGAGGCAGCGTATCGACCATTATCTGAGTGAAGAAGAACTTACAGCGGAATTCGGCGAAAAAGGCTGGAAACAGCTCCCGGATGTCATTTCCACCTGTTACCGTTTTGTTCCGGCTAAAGTGGAGGTGGAGGAACATCATATCGGTGTTTATTCCAGTAAAACCGATGAACACATGGTAAAAGCACCGCATCCGAAAAAACTGCTGCGTGGCAGCCTGGTTTCAGAATCTCTGGCAGCCGCTATCATGAATGGGAAATATGTCAATGCGGTGCCCCTGTATCGGCTTGAAAAAGAATTCGAACGTTATGGTCTGGCTATTACCCGGCAGAACATGGCGAATTGGATGATTCGACTGAGCGAAGAGTACCTGGCAGTTATGTATGATTATCTGCATGAACTGCTGTACAAGTATCATGTGATACAGGCGGATGAAACACCGGTCTTGGTAAATAAGGATGGGCGGTCAGCTGGAAGTAAAAGCTGGATGTGGGTTTACCGTTCAGGCTTCATGTATCCGGAACGTCAGATCATCCTTTATGAATACCAAAAAACACGGAATGCCTCCCATCCCAGAAAGTTCCTGAAGAATTATACAGGAATCTGTGTCACAGATGGCTATCAGGTATACCACACTCTGGAAAAAGAAAAGGAAAACCTGAAAATCGCAGGGTGCTGGGTACACTGCAGACGAAAGTTTGACGAAGCCCTGACCGTGATTCCCAAAGAGCTTCGCAAGCAATCTGTCCTGTACTTAATTCTGAAGCAGATACAGGCCATTTACAGGGAAGAAGGAAAGTTGACCGCCCTTTCTTCCGAAGAACGGTTAAAGCAGCGTCAATTGGTGGTTCAACCACTGGTGGATGCTTTCTTCTCGTACCTGAAACAGAACAAAGATAAAGTAGGGAAAAGTTCAAAAGCGAAAGAGGCATTCACTTACGCCTTGAACCAGGAAACGTACCTAAGAGTATTTCTGGAAGATGGAGATGTTCCTATGGATAACAATGCCAGTGAACGCGCTATTCGCGGCTTCTGCATCGGAAAGAAAAACTGGGAAATGATCGACACTATCCATGGGGCGAACAGCTCAGCAATCATCTACAGCATAGCAGAAACAGCAAAAGCGAATAACTTGAAACCTTATGAGTATTTCGAATATCTGTTGACCGAGATCCCGAAACACCTGGAAGATACCAACCGTGATTTTTTGGCAGAGCTTTTACCTTGGGCCAAAACGTTGCCGGAGCATATCAAAAAAAAGGAGAAAAAATAGACCGGCCGCGAAAGCGGCCGGATAGTTGGCAAGGTACTTTTGGTCTACCGTTTACGAATAAAATATACATTGCACTGTGGGCAATAAGCAGCGTTTATTATATAATAATTTAATTTTCCATTAAGATCAATTATAGATACAACAACATTTATATCAGTTACTTTATGACCATTTCGCATACAGAAAAAACCAAATTGGCGAACTACAAAATCTTCCATTTTTAGATGAAAAAAGTTTGCGGAATTTTCATATGTCGTTCGAAAAGGAATATGATTAACAGGTATTGTATTTACAGGAATATGCATGGAATGTAGTTGATGATATTCCACAGATGGTTTTATAGAGTTTTGCATTATTAACATAGCTTCTTCTCGTGTGATTTGAAGCTGTCTATCTTGCAAGAAAACAGAAGGCTCTTTCGAAGAAGTATACAAACGCAAAACAAATGGACCATCCCAATAATGATAATAAGAATATTCTCTGTATTCTGGAGATACTTTTATATTCCATTCATATCTCCATGACGAATAGTTATATTTTGACAGCATAGAGACAAGACCACGCATACTCTCATCTAATTCTCTTATTCGTTTTTGTTCTCTTTGCTCTGGTGTAAGAGGGAGTATAGGTTTGGCCTTTTGCTTGTGTTTTTCCTTCTTTTTGTTTTTCTTTTGAAGCGCCAATTCATCTAATTGTCTTATCCGATCACTGTCTAATTGCTCCTCTTTATAAAGTACTTCAAACAAAGAATCCATATCAGTATCTGGAGAAGAAATCAAATTTAAAAAGGAGTTTAAGGCGATTTGATATTTTTGTATACGAGATTCTCCAGACGTTGTATTCTTATAAATGTCTATAAGTGCAGGAAGTTCAGTTTTGATAAATAAGCGTGAATATTTATTTAGAGTAGAACTATTTCTTGCACGAAAGTTGGAAGATGCAATTAACCTATCAGCATAGCAAATTTTTCCTTTTGGTGTTAGGAAGCGAAGAACAAATAGTTCAGAAGTAATGATGTTTTTTAGATCTGAAGTATTCATAAAATAATCCTCCTTATAGTGTATATTTTGCGCTATGAGCCATGAGATGTCAAGAATATTGACATCTGGGCGTGAAATTTCCGGCTGGTATGTGAATGAATCACCTTATACCTCACCGGAAAATAACATTCGATCAAATAGTTTTTGATACCCGGGGTATACGTTCCACCAGATCAGCACCGGACAGCGTTCCGACATAGCACCAACATATCACCGGAATTACACAGACACATCATATCAGATCATACAAAAAGGACTATGAGTTTTTCCCATAGTCCTATTTTTTACGCTGTTCTATTTTCTGTTCTTATTCTGCGTCCGCTTCCGGATCGGTTTCACCGAAGATATATTTCACGGCTTTTTCTGCCTTACTTCCTGCACTTACAATCATCTTCGGATCGTTTTTTAATGCCTTAATCCAACTTTGGATATATGCGGCAGAGTTGCGGAAGCTGTGAACCGTTTCAAGTCCTAATCTGTTCATTATACACGCACTTCCTAATTCTGCACACAACTCTTCCTTGCTATACTCCGTGCTTGCGTAAGAAACTAACTTTCCTTTTCGTTCCTGCTCCCGGTCACATCTGGATTTTTTCATTGTGCTATGAACTGATTCATGATATGCGGTACTGTAATATTCTTCAATTCTCTGAAATTGTCCGATCACCGGAAGATGGATAAGGTCACGCATTGGAGAGTAATAAGCTTCATTACTGATTGAAGATTCAAGCGTTATCCCTTCTCTGCTGATGTAATCGTGTAACACCTTCTCAGCCGCTTCTATCGGTTCAACTTCTTTCAAATCTTCTTTGTGTAAAGGTTCTATTCCTTCGGTCTGGCTGATGTGAAATACATTGTAATATCTTAATAATGGGATATGTCTTTCTTCCAGTTCTCCATTCTCGTTTTCTTCCTGTTTAACTTGAATCTTCCAAAATACAACGAAGCTTGATTTCTCGCCTTTTTTGACGTGTCCGCCAAGATCCTGCACCTGTTTGAATGTCATCCACTCGCCGTCTTTTCCTAATAAGATCTGATTCAGCAGTGAATAAGGTTTCTTACTTATTCTATTGAATGCTCCTGTGTTCGATCCGCTCCACGGCTTTTCCCACGGAATCAATCCTTTTTCCAGTTCTGCTATGATCCTATCTGTTACCATTTCATATACGTTCTTACTCATTCTGTATACCTCCTTAAAAGAATCTTTATTTGATTGACACCTTAATAATACACGAAAAATCGTGAACAGTCAATAAATATGCACGAATAAAAGTGCACAAAAATAATCACCTAAAATCGTGCATATTTACCATAGACAGTGCACGAATAATCGTGTATCATAAAGCCACAAGGTTGATACAGAGCAACGCCGAAGAGGTCGAAAACCTCAGAACTTCAATTCCATATACCTGTGAGGAACTGACACACAGCATAGTTCCAATAGACAGGAAGATGAATGAAGCGGCGTTCTTCCAATCAACCACATAACATCAATCAAACAATCATATAGGAGGTATCTAATATGTGTAGAACCATGAACGAATTAGAAAGAACCGTTGCCGATTATCGCAACATGAAAACAAAATTATCTGACATGTCAGATAACTTCGTTTATTAAATGAGTTACGTTATTC
>CAUCYJ010000117.1:0-8326 GCA_958446945.1 uncultured Lachnospiraceae bacterium
AGCAGAAATCAAATGGGTAAATGATGTATTTATGAATGGGAAAAAAGTTTGTGGAATTCTTACAGAAGCGTCCTTTGGGCTGGAAGATGGATTTCTGGAATATGCTGTGCTTGGGATTGGTATGAACGTCTGTCCTCCGAAAGATGGATTTCCGGAAGCGTTGACTGAGATTGCAGGAACAGTTTTTGCGGAAGCGCAAAATGACGGGAAGAATAAGCTTGCTGCAGAATTTTTAAATCGCTTCATGGAATACTATCGGGCGCCAAAGCATGGGGACTATCAGACAGAATACCGAAAGAGAAGTTTTGTGATCGGAAAGGAAATAGAGGTAATTTCCGGCGGAAAAAGTGAATGGGCGAGAGCGCTGGATGTGGATGATCAGTGTCAGCTTTTAGTGGAGGATTCTGAAGGAAGGCAAAAACTATTGTCTTCAGGAGAAATCAGTGTGAGACTATCAAAGTAGAAAGGGGTTATTTATGAAAGAATCTGTTATAGAAGAAAAAACAGGAAAGAGATTGCAGCAGATGACGATGACAGCGCTTATGACGGCAGTCATCTGTATTTTAGCGCCGCTGTCAATTCCAATTGGACCGGTTCCAATCTCGTTTACTGCGCTGGCGATTTATTTGTCATTATACTTGCTGGGATGGAAATTAGGAACGGTCAGCTGCCTGATTTATATTTTGCTTGGAGCAGTTGGCTTACCTGTATTTTCAGGATTTTCCGGAGGAATAGGGAAATTGCTCGGTCCAACGGGAGGATACATCATCGGATTCCTTCCAATGGCGGTTCTGGCAGGGGCTGTAATGGAACGATACCATAACCGTTTTATTCAGTTCAGTGCTATGACAGCGGGTATGGCATTGTGCTATGTATTTGGAACAATCTGGTTTTGCATCGTAATGAAAACTACCGTGGCAGCAGCTCTGAGTGCGTGTGTATTTCCGTTTATTCCGGGAGATATAATCAAAATTATGATTGCTCTGACAGGGGGACCGATATTGAAAAAAAGATTACAGCAGGCAGGAATATTGGAAAAATAAAAAGGAACAGCGGCAATAAGCGATAAAGCAAACAGCCGGGAAATCTGAAAATGGATTTTCCGGCTGTGTTTTTTTAATTATCCAAGATATGCTTTTAATAAATTCAATGTGTTATCTACACCGTCTGTATGACTTCTTTCATAACCGTGAGAAGCATATACGCCAGGTCCGATCAGACCGTGTCTGATATCATATCCGGCGCGTAGTGTACATTCTACGTCAGAACCATAATATGGGTAAACGTCAATTGCATAGTCAACGCCAGCTTCTTTACCAGCTTTTACGAGATCTGTAACAACATCGTAATGGTATGGACCGCCGCTGTCTTTTGCGCAGATAGATACCTGGTGTTCTGTACAGGTAAGACCATCACCAACGCATCCCATATCTACAGAGATTGCTTCCGTTACACCAGCTGGAACAGAAGCAGAACCGCCATGTCCGACTTCTTCGAAAACAGTAAAATGTTCGTAAATGCGTCTCTGCGGAGTAACATTTTCATCTTTCAGATATTTGGCATAGCCAAGTAAAATAGCAGCGCTTAATTTGTCGTCAAGGAAGCGGCTCTTGATATAGCCTTTCTCTGTGACTCTTGTTCTTGGATCGAAGCAAACAAAGTCTCCAACCTGGATGCCGAGTTTCTCAGTTTCTTCTTTGGAAGATGTCTTTTCATCCAGAACAACTTCTACAGAGTCAAAGGTACGTTTTGTTTCGCTGTATTCTCCGTTTACATGAACGGAAGCGTTGATGAGCTGGCAGGTACCTTCGTAAGAACCGTCAAATTTAGTCACGACACGGCAGTTTTCTGCTTCGGCATTGTTAGCATTCATTCCGCCGATGTTTGTGATGCGAAGACGTCCGTTGCCTTTGATCTCAGCAACCATTCCGCCGAGTGTATCCACATGAGCTTCCAGAAATACAGCATCCTCTGTATTTGTACCGCCGATGTCAACTAATACTCCGCCTTTTACAGTGATCTCAGGCTGATATCCGAGACGTGTGAATTCATCAGCGAGATAGCGAGCGACTTCTTTTGTGTAGCCGGATGGACTGTCGATGGATAATAATTTTTTTGCCTGTTCCACAATGTAATCTGTGTACTGTGTCATAATAATAATCCTCCTGTTGTTCAGTATATAATCTGCTAATATTATAGCATATACTTTACTAAAGAACTAGAGTCTGTTTAGAAATGTTGTGAGATAATAGACATTCCGGCTTATGCACAGCCGATGGAACTTTTTTTGATAAAAGAATTGTCCTGACAGAAAAATATAAAAAAGATATAAATCATTAAGATACCGGCGTGCACAAGATGTACAGCCGGTATCTTAGGTTAGGGGAAATATGATAAATAGTAGTTGGCAAATTAATAAGCGGTAAACGCCTGCATTGTCTGCTCGTTGAGATGTTTTGCGTCATCACTATAATAGGAAGAAATGACAATAAAACGATCATCTTTCAGAACTGCATAAAAATCTTCGTGGAACGGAATACCGCCTTCATCTACAGCAGAAATAGAAAGCTTAGAATAAGATAGATTTCCAATCTGCACAGTATCGTAAGTATCGTTAGACTGATAATTAAATGTATCAGAAGAATAAGTCGAAACGATGAACTGCAGATATTCATTTACTGTCATGCCTTCATAGAAGACATTCTCCACAGACAGGGAAAGATAAAAGGAATTTTCCGGATCATAGACACCAAGCTCGTTAATAATTCCGGTATTATCAAGAAGCTCGCCATTTTCATCGGTAATTCCGATATCCAGTTCTTCTCTTGATTCCATGTATAAGCCGGCTGGACAGAGAAAACGCAGACCAGCCCATTCACTCTCGTAAGTAGTTTCCGTGAGAATACCTCGTTCGAAACTGTCACAAGCGTCTTCGCTTTGCTCCGGTTCAGGAAGAATTCTCTGAAGTTCTTCGCTGGCAGCGTCAGGCGTTGCGGCAATTGAGAGAGCTTTATGTACCTGACGGGTAACAGCAGAAGAATATGCTGTCAGAAAAAGCACCGGCTGTATTAGAAGTCCGGCAATAATTCCGAAAATAAGCATTATTTTTTTCCACCCTTTGTACATAAACATCTCACCATCTTTCAAAAGACTATTTTATAATACAATTGTAATATAATAGTACGAATTTCGCAATGGAAATTCACAATATTTCACAAAAAATTGTACTCTATTCTAAAAGGAATTGACTTCTTAAGAGTTTATAAACTTTTAGCAATTTTCTTGACAAAAATGGCGGGGAAAGATATGATTAGAATCGGTAGTTTACATTAGTTATTAGAAAAGGCTGAGAGAAAGAGGAGTACACAGAGAGGGCGCTGAAAGAGAAGATCATTCACTGGCTGAGAGGTGATCGCAGAGAGCGGCTGTGGAAGGTAGCTTTGGAGCCGGATATCTGAACCGCAGATGTGATTAGGGTATCACGGGAGTTCCCGTTACAGAACAGAGAGATATCTGTAAGCAATTACAGATAACAAAGGTGGTACCGCGATAGATTCGCCCTTTACAGTTGTAAAGGGCTTTTTTATTACGTAGGAAATTCAAAATGAGGAGGACATTTATGAGTAAAGTACTTGAAAAAACTTATAATCCGAAAGAGATTGAACCAAAACTGTATGAAAAATGGTGTGAAAACAAATATTTCCATGCAGAAGTAGACCGCAGCAAAAAGCCGTTCACAACGGTAATGCCGCCGCCGAATATTACAGGAAAACTGCACATGGGACATGCATTTGATAATACACTGCAGGATATTTTGATCCGTTATAAGAGAATGCAGGGATATAATGCATTATGGGTTCCGGGAACAGACCATGCAGCCATTGCCACAGAAGTAAAGGTTACAAACCAGTTAAAGGATCAGGGAATTGATAAACACGAGATCGGTCGTGAAGCGTTCCTTCAGAAAACATGGGAATGGAAAGAAGAATATGCGGGAACGATCGAGAATCAGTTGAAAAAACTTGGTGTTTCCTGTGATTGGGACAGAGAGCGTTTCACAATGGATGAAGGATGTTCAAAAGCAGTAGAAGATGTATTTATCAAGCTTTATGAAAAAGGATATATTTACAAAGGCTCCAGAATTGTAAACTGGTGTCCGGTATGTCAGACTGCACTGTCAGATGCGGAAGTAGAGCATGAGGAACAGGCAGGACATTTCTGGCACATCAAATATCCGATCGTAGGAACAGACCGTTTCCTTGAGATTGCAACAACACGTCCGGAGACTATGCTTGGTGATACTGCTATTGCAGTTCATCCGGATGATGAACGCTACAAAGATATTGTAGGCAAGATGGTATTGCTTCCGCTTGTAAATAAGGAAATTCCGATTGTTGCAGATGCTTATGTTGATAAGGAATTTGGAACAGGTGCAGTTAAGATTACACCTGCACATGATCCTAATGACTTTGAAGTAGGAAAACGTCACAATCTTCCGGAAATTAATATTATGAATGATGATGCTACAATCAACGAGCTTGGCGGAAAGTATGCAGGTATGGAACGCTATGAAGCACGTAAAGCAATTGTGAAAGATCTGGAAGAACAGGGATATCTTGTTAAGATCGAAGAGCATACTCATAATGTAGGAACACATGAGAGATGTCATGCGACAGTAGAACCGCTGATTAAACAGCAGTGGTATGTAAAGATGGAAGATCTGGCAAAACACTGTATTCATGCAGTTGAATCAGGAGAAATCCGTCTGATTCCGGAAAGTATGAATAAAACATATATGAACTGGCTGAATGGTATCCGCGACTGGTGTATTTCCAGACAGATCTGGTGGGGACACAGAATTCCGGCATATTACTGTGACGAATGCGGCGAAGTTGTTGTAGCACATGAGATGCCTGAGAAATGTCCACATTGTGGATGCACACATTTCACACAGGATGAGGATACGCTTGATACATGGTTCAGTTCTGCACTGTGGCCATTCTCTACACTTGGATGGCCGGAGAAAACAGAAGATCTTGATTATTTCTATCCGACAGATGTTCTTGTAACAGGGTACGATATCATTTTCTTCTGGGTAATCCGTATGATTTTCTCAGGCTATGAATATACAGGTAAAGCTCCGTTCCATACAGTATTGTTCCACGGACTGATCCGCGACTCTCAGGGACGCAAGATGAGCAAATCTCTTGGAAATGGAATTGATCCGCTTGATGTGATCGACAAATATGGAGCAGATGCGCTTCGTCTGACAATCGTAACAGGAAACTCAGCAGGTAACGATATGCGTTTCTATGAAGAACGCGTGGAAAATAGCCGTAACTTTGCCAACAAAGTATGGAATGCATCAAGATTTATTATGATGAACATGGAAGGCAAAGAAATTACAGAACCGTCAAGAGAAGAACTTGAGGCAGCAGATCGTTGGATCTTATCAAAAGTGAATACGCTTGCAAAAGATGTAACAGAGAATATGGACAAGTTTGAACTTGGTATTGCAGTTCAGAAAGTATATGATTTTATCTGGGATGAATTCTGTGACTGGTATATTGAGCTTGTAAAATATCGTATGTACCACGCAGAAGAGAATCCGGTATCTGCAAACAGTGCGCTTTGGACATTGAAGAAAGTATTGGGAGATGCACTGAAGCTGCTTCATCCATATATGCCGTTTGTAACAGAAGAAATCTACAGTGCACTTGTACCGGAAGAGGAATCTCTGATGATGTCATCCTGGCCGGTATGTGATGAAGCGCTGTGTGATACAGAAGCAGAAAATATTGTGGATCATATGAAAGAAATTATCCGCAGTGTTCGAAATACAAGAGCTGAGATGAATGTTCCGGCAAGCCGCAAAGCAAAAGTATATGTAGTTTGTGCGGATGAGGAACTCAGAAACGGTTTTGAACATATGAATCATTCTGTACTGCCGCTTATGAGTGCAAGTGAGATGCTTGTAACGGCGGTGAAAGAAGGAATTGCCGAAGATGCTGTATCGATTGTAGTTCCGGATGCCAGCGTTTACATGCCGCTTGAAGACCTCATTGATTTTGAACAGGAGATAGCTCGTCTTGAGAAAGAAGAAGAGAAACTGAAGAAAGAGTTGGCTCGTGTTAATGGAATGCTGAACAATGAGAAGTTTATGAGTAAGGCGCCGCAGGCAAAAGTAGACGAAGAGAAAGCGAAACTTGCAAAATATGCACAGATGATGGAGCAGGTTCAGGAAAGACTTGGACAGCTTCGCAAATAATGTGTTTTACTGATGATTTGATGAGAGGTTTCATACATGAAAAAATTTCATAAACCAGATATCAAAGGAATGTGGAGCAAGGTAAGAAATCTGAAAAAAGAAGATGTGAAAGAATATCTTCATCAAAGAAAAGTCAGACGGGAAATGATTTTAGAAAAGCGCAGAAACAGTGCGTTTGCAAAAAAAATGCAGCCGGTATACCGGTTTATGAATCGGATTTCGATTCTCATGCACGCACTGTTGGCCTGCATGATCAACTTTTTTATCGAAGTAATCTCAAGGCATTCCTTTATCGAAGCATGGGATTATATGACAGGATCACCGTGGGTATTTTTATATAATGCGTTTTTGATCTTTATTACATTCTCGATCGTATATCTCGTAAGAAGGCGAGTGTTTGCCAGAATTATCCTGACGGTGTTCTGGATGGCTCTAGGTGTGACAAATGGCTATATGCTGATCAAGCGTGTCACGCCGTTTAATGCTCAGGATTTGAAAGTTATGGCAGAAGCAATGGCGATCATGAATAATTATTTTGATCCGCTGGAGCTTGTGATGTTGATTGTGGGAATCGGAGCCGTAATTGTCTGGGTTATTGCGATGTGGAGACGAGGGGGACAGTTCACAGGAAAACTGCACCGTTGGATGGCGTTGATCGGAATTGGATGCTGCGCTCTTGGCTACAGTGTAGTGACGAAATATGCAATTGATAATAGAGTGATTTCTACTTATTTCGGAAATATTGCATTTGCATACGAGGACTATGGTTTTCCATATTGTTTTAGCGCCAGTCTGTTTAATACAGGAATTCATCAGCCAAATGGATATTCTGAGGCGAAGATGGATGAGATCAGCAAAAAGGGCGAAATAACAATGGCAAGTACGGACACAAAAGAACGTCCGAATATTATTGTGGTACAGCTGGAATCTTATTTTGACCCGTTGGAGGTAGAGTTTTTTGAGACTTCAGAAGATCCGATTCCAAATCTTAGAGAAATGTCTAAAAACTATTCCTCTGGATATTTTAAAGTACCGTCTGTAGGAGCCGGAACCGCGAATACAGAATTCGAGGTATTGACAGGGATGAATATGCGTTATTTTGGACCGGGAGAATATCCATATAAAACCTATGTCAAAGATAAACAGTGTGAAAGTGCGGCATCAGCGCTGGAAATGCTCGGATATGGAACACATGCGCTTCACAATAATGGCGGTAATTTCTATAGTCGCGCAAAAGTTTACAACAACATGGGATTTGACAGTTTTACAAGCAAAGAATTCATGAATATTCTTCAGTTTACAGAAAATGGTTGGGCAAAGGATGACATCCTTGTAGATCAGATTACAGAAGCGATGGATTCTGATGAAGAGAGAGATTTTGTATTTTGTGTTAGTGTACAGGGACATGGAGATTATCCGGAAGAACCGGTATTGGAAGATCCGCATATCAAACTGAGCGGAATTGAAGATGAGGCGACAAAAAATAAGTGGGAATATTATGTGAATCAGGTGTATGAGATGGATGCATTTGCAGGACATCTGATTGAAGAAGTAAAGAAGCGTGATGAGCCTACCGTTGTTGTTTTTTATGGAGACCATTTGCCGACGTTAGGTCTGGAAGTAAAAGACTTAAAGAGCCGTTATCTCTATAATACGAACTATGTTATCTGGGATAATATGGGACTTAAGAAGTCAGACCGGAATATCCCGGCATATCAGATTATGGCAGATGTATTTGACAGAGTCGGTTTCCATACAGGTTCTGTGTTTAATTATCATCAGCAGAGAAGACAGACGAAAAATTATCTGTCAGATTTGGAACTTCTGCAGTATGATATGCTTTACGGAGAAGGATACATTTACCAGGGAGAGACTCCGAAGATCGGAGGCTATATGGAAATGGGTGTGAAAGATGTTTATATCACAGATCTTGTTTCACATTTAGATGGAGCCTATAGTATTTATGGAGAGCATTTTACGAAATACAGTAAGGTTTATATTAATGGTGAGAAACAAAAATCCACATTTTTAAATAATACGCGGATTGATCTAAAAGAA
>CAUCYJ010000118.1:0-8292 GCA_958446945.1 uncultured Lachnospiraceae bacterium
GTTACTTGTACGATATGAACGGCGAAAACGCAAAGTATCGTATCGAGTGCCGCTTGATTTATTCACAGGAGGTATAAGCATGGCAGTAACAGCACCAAAATTAGTAGGCAGACACCTGCGAGTAGCATTTTTAAACACGGATACAACAAACAGTTCGCCAAAATTCGAAAGAATGACTAATTTCACATCGATGACGAATGGGAAGAATCCGAAAGAATACTCTAGGCAGTACGTGGATGAAAGTACGGAAAGATCGGATGTAGTTGGATACGCACCGGCTACAGAATACTCCTTCGATATGTACGCGGGAAATCCAGTGCATGAGCGCATTGCGGCAATCCATGATGGAGAGAAAGTTGCAGATGATGCTCATGTGGAAGTTGTCACAGTGGATTTTTATAAGAAAAATACGAAAGGCGATAAGTGCTTTGCCACAAAGCGAACTTATGCAGTCATCCCTGATTCGGACGGAGACGGAACAGACGCGTTAGTTTACAACGGATCGCTGAAGGCTGTATCCGATGTTGAGGAAGGATACGTTACGGAAACTGATATTACATCTAAAACAGTTACTTACACCAAGGGAGACTATGCGGCGATGGAGTAGCTACCGCCAAATTAAGGCGGTCAAAAACACAAGAAAGAATAGGAGAGTGAGCCAATGAGCCAGTGGAAATTTAACGATTTTGAAACAGATATTGATTTTACAGACGCGGATTTCATGGGAAGATTCGAGGATTGCTACGACAAGATGATCGAGGAAACAGAGAGAGTTCCGAAAGTTGGTAAAATATCGGAAATTACAAGGGCGCAATGCAGAGTTTTTGATAATTTCTATGACAGATTATTCGGGGATGGGTCGAGCGCCGCAATGTTTCTCGGGAAAAATAGTATGGACATGAGAGTTAATGCTGCCAATTCGTTATTTGATTTTCGGAATAGCGAACAGTCTAGATATAACAACATGGTAAACAAGTACACACCAAACAGGAAAGCAAGGAGAGGGGCGAAGAAAAATCGATGAACCTCTTCTATGAAGAATTGCCAACATCAATTGTAATAAACGGAGATCATGTGAGAATTAGAACTGATTTTCGGGACTACATTTCTCTTATGGACATGTTAAAAGATAAAGACATTAAGTCTATCGATAAGGTTTTGATCCTAAGTGACTACTTTCTTGATGATGTTGAAATATCACAACCTGCAATTGATGCACTGTGCGATTTTATGAATATGGACATTGCAGAGGTAGAAACGAGCCAAACAAGGACAAGAAGGCAGAAGAACCTTTTTTCATTCTCCGTCGACTATCCATATATATTATCAGCATTTTTGCGCGACTACGGGATCGATTTAATCGATATAAAATATATGCACTGGTGGAAATTTCGAATGCTTTTTGATGGATTATCAGAGGAAAATGAAATTAAAAAAAGAATCATGTATAGAGGAATTAATCTAAGCGAAATAAGAGACCCGGAAGAGCGGAAACGAATTCAAAAAATACAGAAAGTTATTGAATTAAAGCAGGAAGAATTGACCGATTATGACATCGGCGATGCTTTTGTGTAGGTGTTAAACATGAAAAAAGAGCCAATTTTAGTCCGGGAATGGATTAGATGCCCCGCTTGTGGTTGCAAACTTGCTATTGCAGATAATACAGCTCGAAGCCATGGTATCTACGTCAAGTGTCGGACTTGCAAAAAAGAAATAGAAATTAAAAAATAAAGCACTTAATTGAGCCTATGAGCCTGTGCTATCCATAAAGGAGGGATAGTATGGGTCATGATGGCTCATTGAAATTTGATACAGAAATAAATGAATCCGGTTTTAATTCCGGAGTTTCTAAACTTGGGGGAATAGCCAAGAAAGGCGCAGGCGTTGCGGTTGCTGCAGTTGGGGCTGTTACAGCTGCACTCGGTGCCGGCGTTGTTGCAGGTGTTAAATATAACGCATCTATAGAGTCATATCAGACATCGTTCGAGGTAATGACTGGTTCCGCAGAAAAGGCAGCGGAAGTAATTGACAGATTAAAAAAAGTCGGAGCATCAACACCGTTTGAACTTCCGGATTTAGCAGATACCACGCAATTACTGATGAATTACGGTTTCAGCGCAGATGAAGCTATGGATAAGATGATGATGCTTGGTGACATTTCGCAAGGATCTGCGGAGAAAATGTCTAGAATTGCCACCGCTTATGGACAGATGTCATCGGCTGGCAAGGTCTCCCTAGAAGATGTGAAGCAGATGATTGAAGCAGGGTTTAACCCACTGCAGGAGATTTCTGAAAGCACAGGGGAGTCAATGTCATCCTTGTATGACAGAATCAGCAAGGGAACAATCTCTGTAGATGAAATTACAGCGTCTATGCAGAGAGCGACATCTGAGGGAGGCAAGTATTTCCAGAGCATGGAAAAACAGAGTCAGACATTTAGCGGGCTTATCTCGACCCTGAAAGACAATGCACAGCAGTTGTTAGGCGAGGTTGTGAAACCAATATCTGACGGACTTACAGAATCATTATTACCTGCAGCAATCAGCGCAATTGAACAGCTTACGAAGGGATTTGAAGAAAACGGAGTTTCCGGTATGATACAGGCTGCCGGAAATATCGTAAGCGGTTTATTTACTGGCATAATGGAAAATGCCCCGTCTCTTATCTCGACCGGCTTTGAGCTTTTAAACCAATTTTTACTCGGGATTGCGACCGGAATACCTGCACTGCGTATTAAGGGATTTGAATTTATAACGCAAATTGCACTTGGAATTTTAGAAAATCTTCCACAACTAATTACGCAGGGAGCAATGGTGATCACGAATTTCGTGAGCGGTCTTTTATCATCACTCCCGTCGGTATTACAATCTGGCGTGCAGATGATTTTACGTCTCGTAGATGGCATTATAAACAATCTCCCTTCCATTGTATCAGCAGCGGCTCAGGCGATTGCTCGGTTCGTATCGAGTGTCGCAAGTAATCTTCCTCAGATTCTATCCACGGGTATTAAAATCATTGGCGAATTGGCTTCCGGTTTAATCCGAGCCATACCAAACCTCGTAGGAAAAATACCGCAGATTATATCTGCGATCAAAGATGCGTTTTTAAGTGTTGACTGGCTTAGCGTCGGAGTTAATATCATTAAAGGAATTGCTTCTGGTGTAGCTTCTGCAGCAGGCCAACTCGTGGATGCTGCGGTAAGTGCCGCGACAGACGCTCTGAATTGGGTCAAGAGCAAACTTGGTATTCATTCCCCATCACGCGTATTTAGAGATCAAGTCGGGAAAAACATGGCGCTTGGTATTGGCGTTGGGTTCGAGGATAATATCCCGTACAAAGACATGGAAAAGCAGGCGAGTAGGATGGTGACGCGTATACAAGGAGCAGCTCTCGGAATCACATCATCAGCTAGTTCGACAGCGAGTGGATATGTGGCTTCAAAATCCGCAATCAGAACGACAGATACTAGCGATCTGATTTATGCGGTAGAACGTCTATCTAGACTTGCAAACAGACCAGTCGAGATCGTTAATAAGATTGACTCTGCAGAAACATCCAGAGTGCTTGCTACGCCAATGCAGAGCCGAATGAAAAAGAATCAAGAATTCAGAAAAATGTTAGGAGGAGATAGAGCTTGAGTCTATCTGTAAAATTCAATGACCAAGAGCTCGGAAAGTACTTGAATGTACTCTCCGGGTTTTCACTATTTAGTGGCGTTAATAGAGAAAATGAGTTGACGGAAGGGGCGAAATCCGTAAAGGGAGATGTTTTTTCGTTCGCAACATACAAGCGCAGGTACATAGAAATGCCATTCGAAATAAAGGGCAATATGCTCGAAAGCTGCGATGAGATTCAGAAAATCTTAAATGTGGAAAGCCCCAAGAAGCTTGTGTTTGGAAATTGCCCAGACAGATATTTCAATGCCATTCCAGATGGAGATTTAGATATGACGCAAGTCTCGATGTTTGGCAAGGGTACAATCACATGGCTGATTCCTGATGGAATCACACATTCGACAATTCAAAAGCCTTTTCAAGCCTCTTTGAATCCTGAAGGAATAATGGAAATGACAATTTCTAACGGCGGAACAGAATCTGTACCAGTTGATTACGAAATTAAGCACAACCACGAAAATGGGTTCATCGGTATTGTATCTGAGTATGGGGTGATTCAGCTTGGACACGTCAACGAGATGGATATGGAAGAAAAGGAAAAGTCAGAATATCTCCTTAATTATCGGCAGGCATCCCAGTACGATGCGATGCGCAGCGGATCAGGAATATTCTTTGATCCAAGTTACGGAAAATCTGGTACGTTTGGAACATATAACTACGATAATAAGACTTGGGTAAGCCTGGCAAGTGCCGGTGTAGGTTCTGGCTGGCATGGAGCGGCAAGAACAGTAGATTTACCACCAGATCAAACAGGGGTTTACGGTTCTGCCAACTTTGCCATGCAAGGAAAAGTATGGTTTCGCCCAACAGCAACAAACCAGTGCGGGATTATAGAGTATTGCATTGCAGATAAGAACGGAAGGCATCTTGCTTCTGCAAGGGTAGCGAAATGGAATCCTGTCACGGATACAGCACTACTGATATTATGTGTCAACGGTAAGGAAGTGCAGCGGATAGAGTTTAACAGCGCACTGTCAGAGCTATTCGTTCATAATCGAGGGGATTTTTACATTTCCAAATCTGGCAGAAAAATCACCTTCTGCTTTGGCGGTTTGTATAGCTTTAATATTCCAGAAATTGAGAAAATGGAAGCTAAGACTGTATCGGTATTTATCGGACAGCGGGATAATTATCCGATTATTCCGAAAATGTATCTGAATTACCTTGTGTTCCGGAAAGATAAAGTAAAAACGTGGCATGACGTTCCGAATAGATACCCCGCTGGTAGCACCGTCGTAATCGATGGGAAAAGTCGGAAGATATATGTGGATGGTGTGCATAGAGCAGCTGATGAAGTGCTCGGAAGCAAGTATTTTAATGTCCCACCGGGAGAAACGAAAATACAGTTCTACTACTCAAATTTTTGTAGCCCACCGCCAACGATTACAGCAAAAATACAGGAGGCATATTTATAATGGAAAATATTAGAATTGCAGTCTTGAGTGCAAATGATGAGCTGCACACATTTATGGACAATGAGGCTCCTGAGGCATTGCATTACTACGAGGACGAGTTACATGAATATCTGCAAGGAACCGCCAATACATATACATTCGCAGTAGATGCAAAGCATCCAGATTCGCAGTATATTGAAGTCGGAAACAAAGTGGCATTTGTATATAAAGGCAGATCATACTATCTTAATATCGTAAGCACCGAGCAAACAGAGTGGATGATTACAGCAACAGCATGGTCATTATCGTTTGAACTTATCAGCGAGGATGTCGGTGCCTATAAGTCTCCGAACGCAATGAGTTTCGCGGAGTACCTCGCTACATTTGATGCAGAGAGAACGCTAAAGCTAGGGCTTAATGAGGTGTCAGATAAGCGCATCTCAAATGAGTGGACAGGTACAACATCCGTACTGAAGAGATTATTCTCCTTGGCAAATGTATTTTCCGCAGAAATTGAATTCGAGACAGTCTTGAATGATGACTATTCACTTAAAGAGATTATCTTGAACGTATATAGAGAACACTCCGATACGAATAACGGTGTAGGAGAATACAGAGATGATATTACCTTGAGATATGGAAAAGGAATCACCGGAATCCGAAAAACAACAGACGCGGAGAAGTTATATACCTGCATTCAGCCAACCGGAAAAGATGGTCTGACTATTAGCGGATTGCAGAAAAAAGAGTATGACGAAAACGGAAATATTGAGTTTTTCACGGAGGGAGCTTTTATCCGAGCACCGCAGGCAAGAGATCGTTTTCCATCCAACCTCGTAAATAAATCAGATGCTTACATATTAATGAGAAAAGAGTATGACACCAGCAACAAAGAGAAGCTCTACAGTATGGCGCTATCCGATCTCAAAATCGCATCTGTGCCAGTGATTACTTATGAGGTGGACGGATACTTTGACACCAATATCGGAGATACAGTAATGGTAGAAGATCAAGAGTGGATACCGATTCTTTATTTGCAGGCAAGAGTTTCAGAGCAGGTGCGAAGCTTTACGGAACCGTCCCGAAATAAGACGATATTTTCTAATTTTAAAGAGCTTCAATCGCAGGTGGATACTTCCTTGCTCGATAAGATGAATGCGCTCATACAAGAAAATAAGACGTATAACTGCATGATTTTAAGCGATAACGGAATCGTCTTTAAGAACGGAGAAGGGACAACGACTCTTACAGCATCAGTTACGGCGCCGGGCGCTGATTTGACTGATAAATTCGCAATCATTTGGAAAAAAGATGGAGGCGAAATAGCTCGAGAAAAGAGTATCGTTGTATCCGCTGCGGACATTGTAGGGAAAGCGGTTTATCGTTTTGAAGCAATGGAAGGCGAAAAGCTGAGGGGCTCTTACGAAGTCACTGTAAGTAATGTGGATGACGGAGAACCAGGAAGCCCCGGAGAGTCCTATTATACATGGGTGAAATATGCTGATGATTTACACGGTGCAGGAATGGCAGATATTCCAAATGGAAAATATTATATAGGTTTAGCTTTTAATAAGAAAAGCTCGACTGCGAGCAACAATCCACAAGATTACCAATGGTCCAAGTATAAAGGTGATAATGGAGAAAGTGGTATTGTTGTATCTGCTATTCCGCCAGATAATCCACAAGTAGGACAGCTATGGCAGACAGAATCCGGGCAACCGATTATGCGGTGGGATGGTGCGAGATGGGTGTTGCATTATATAGCAGTGGAGAACCTCAATGTAAAGAAGCTATCTGCGATCACATCGGATTTAGGAACTGTGAATGCAGGAGAAATAAATGGTGTAACAATAGGAACTCGGAGCACCGGCAGTTCCCTTATCGAATTACAAAATAAGACAAAAGACGGCGGTCTAATGTGGGTGAAAGGCAATTCAGAGGGGCTAGAGGTTATCAAGTTTAGTTCGACCGGGACCAGAGTAGCCGGAGTCCGAATTACGGAGGAAGATATTTTTGTAGACGGCGCGACAAGAAGTTTTAAGGGATTAAACAGTGACATGAACAAGACACTTCAAGAGCCAAAACTCCTTGTTGGTGGAAAAACATTAGCTCAAGGCGGAAGCTTTGTGGCATCTGGTGTAAGAGGATTGTTGTTGCTTGAAGTAGCAAATAGCAGCGCAAGAAGCAGAAAGATGGAAGTTTTTATCAAGGGTGTAAACGCAGAGCGAAACATCCATATCAGCTACGCGGATGGGACATCTTTAAATATTACGATTACAGTAACATGGAGTGGAAGCAATGCAACGATTAAATGTACTCGATTCTGGGCAGAGGGACAGTGGAGCGGTGGAACAAGTCAGATTTATTATGCCTATACAATTTAGGAGAGTAGAATATGGAAATTAGAGCAAGACCGTGATGGTCTTAATTTTATGCAATATTATAAATTAGGAGAATTTTATGGAATCTTTTATCATGCAGACATATACTATTGTACTCCCTGCAATTTTGGGATACGTTATTTGGCTGCTTAAAAATCAAAAAAAGGATCGTGATGCGAACAGCCGAGGGACGATGCAATTATTGAGAGCGCAACTCATAGAATACCATGAGAAATGGACTGAAAGAGGATATGTCACAAAACACGGATTAGATACTTTTATCGAAATGTACGAGTCGTATCACGATCTTAAAGGAAATGGGCTGGTAACACAATTACTGAAAGAAGTGAAAGAATTACCAATTAAAGGTTAGGAGGCAGAAAGAATGGAACAAATTACAAGTTATGTAAAACCGGAGTTACTGGTAGTGGCAGTAGTGCTGTATTTTATCGGTATGGGCTTAAAAAGTGCACAAGCAGTCAAAGATAAGTACATTCCGGCGATTTTAGGGGCAGGAGGAATCTTCCTGGCAACAATATATGTGATTGCTACTTGTCCGCTAGGAACAATGCAAGAGATTGCGATGGCAGTATTTACAGCGATTGTGCAAGGCATTTTGGTGGCAGGTCTGAGTACATACATCAATCAGACAATTAAACAGCTTGGAAAAAATGAATAAAATAGTAAAAAGTAAAGGGGAGTCTTCGGACTCTCTTTTGTTTCGCTAAAATCAGGAGGAAAAAATAATGGGAAGTCAAGAATTTTTAAACATTTGTAAATTAAAGGTAGCAGATTATTTTAATCAGAATAAAGACAAGACGGATGTATCTAGCAACATGACTG
>CAUCYJ010000119.1:0-8206 GCA_958446945.1 uncultured Lachnospiraceae bacterium
TCCCATGATTATATTAAACGTGTGATCGGGCTTCCGGGGGAGCGTATTCAGATACTGGATGGAGAAATTCTGATCAACGGGAAAAAGCTTTCTGAATCCTATGAGACGACAGCGTTGGAAGATGCCGGGATTGCAGCAGAAGAAGTAACTCTTGGAAAGGATGAGTATTTTGTGCTGGGAGATAATCGTCTGAGCAGTGAGGACAGTCGCAATGCAGATGTCGGTTTTGTTAAAAAGGAGTATCTGGAAGGACGGGCCTGGTTTATTATTGGTCCGAAAGAACATTTTGGATTTATAAAAAGTAAATAACATAAAAAGAAATGGAGGAGACAAAAATGCATTTTCAGTGGTATCCTGGTCATATGACAAAAGCAAAACGTATGATGCAGGAAAATATAAAATTAATTGATCTGGTCATTGAGCTTGTGGATGCCAGAATTCCTATGAGCAGCAGGAATCCTGACATTGATGAACTTGGTAAACAGAAAGCAAGGCTGATTCTTTTGAATAAATCAGATTTGGCAGAGGATCGGCAAAATGATCTCTGGGCAGAATATTTTAAAGGAAAGGGCTATTCTGTAGTGAAAGTCAATTCGAAAAAGGGTGGCGGCATCAAATCCATTCAGGGGGTCATCCAGGAGGCTTGCAGGGAAAAAATTGAACGCGACCGCAAAAGAGGAATTCTAAATCGTCCGGTACGTGCAATGGTTGTTGGGATTCCGAATGTTGGGAAATCCACATTCATCAATGCGCTTGCAGGAAAAGCTTGTGCAAAGACAGGGAATAAACCTGGTGTGACGAAAGGAAAACAGTGGATCCGTCTGAATAAAAATGTGGAACTGCTAGATACACCGGGAATTTTGTGGCCGAAATTTGAAGATCAATCGGTTGGTCTAAAACTTGCAATGATTGGCTCGATTAAAGATGAAATTTTAAATACAGAAGAGCTGGCGGGTGAGATAATCCGGTTTATGACGGAGCATTATCAGAGTACACTGTCTGAAAAATATGATATAGAAGAAACGTCGGATGTATATGCCTGTCTGAGCCGGATTGCTGAAAGCAAACATTGTCTGCTGCGCGGAAGTGAATTGGATACCGCAAAAGCAGCTATGATGGTAGTGGATGATTTCCGCAATGGACGTCTTGGCAAGATTACACTTGAATTTCCGGAAGATTATGAGTAGACTGAAAGTGATTTGTAAAAAAAGAAATAGTGGGAAGAAAAGCAGGTGAAGAAATTGGCAAACGTGGAGAATCAGGAAGACAATAAGCGAAGAGACAGGCATGGAATTTTAAAAGAAGTGTTGGACTGGGTTGTATTTTTTGTGATACTGATTGGCCTGACATTCTTGATCAATACTTATGTTGGTCAGAGAACTTACATCAGCGGTCCGTCTATGCAGCCGACATTACATGATGGAGATAATCTGATCGTGGATAAAATTTCGTATCGATTTACAGATCCAAAGCGATATGATATTATTGTGTTTCCATACCGATACCAGGATGATACTTTTTATATTAAGAGGATTATAGGTCTTCCGGGCGAAACAGTACAGATTATAAATGGCTATGTGTATATTAATGGAGAACTGCGGGAAGATGAGGTTTATGGTGCAGAAGTGATGGAAGATGCGGGAATTGCTTCAGAGCCAATTACTCTCGGGGAAGATGAGTATTTTGTGCTTGGAGATAACCGGAATCACAG
The DNA here is from genome assembly GCA_958446945.1 of uncultured Lachnospiraceae bacterium. GTDB lineage: Bacteria > Bacillota > Clostridia > Lachnospirales > Lachnospiraceae > UBA9414. Next base: position 1,712 of record CAUCYJ010000119.1, read on the forward strand.
TTCGGACAGCAGAGATCCTAATGTGGGAGTGCTTCACAGAGATGAGCTGATCGGACGGGCATGGGTACGCATCTGGCCATTGGATCAGATAGGAGTAATACGTCATGAATAAAAGAATCGGAGCTAAGAGTATCGCGGAGATTAAAAAAGAATTCGAAACCGCTGACAGAACAGAGCGGAAAAAGCTTCAGATGTTATATGCATCGGATGAAAGAAGCGGAGTAAAGAATCTGATTCACCGGTATCTTCGTGAAGAAGAGAAACTTTTGGCAGAAGAAGAACGCACGGAAGCAATGAAATGTTATGAGCGTCAATATGAACATGTTGGATGGATCTGTGGAATTGATGAAGTTGGACGTGGGCCGTTGGCAGGTCCGGTCGTGGCAGGAGCGGTTATTCTTCCGAAGGATTGTCATATTCTGTATATCAATGATTCGAAAAAGTTGTCTGCCGGGAAGCGGGAAGAATTATACGAGATCATTATGAAAGAAGCGGTAGCGGTTGGAATCGGTATGGCATCTCCTGCAAGAATTGATGAGATTAATATTTTACAGGCAACTTATGAGGCAATGCGTGAAGCGGTTAGTCAATTACCTGTCAGGCCACAGCTTCTTTTGAATGATGCGGTTACGATTCCGCAGATAGAAATCCCACAAGTGCCGATCATTAAAGGAGATGCCAAGAGTATTTCGATTGCAGCAGCCAGTATTGTTGCGAAAGTAACAAGAGACAGGCTGATGGCAGAGTACGAAAAGGTGCTTCCTGGTTATAGATTTGCGGATAATAAAGGATATGGTTCGAAGGAACACATTCAGGCGCTAAAAGAGCTTGGTCCAACACCGATTCACCGGGCGTCGTTTATTAAAAGTTTTGTGTAGAAAAGAAATCCAAAAGAAAGAGAACGTACTTATTGAATTAAGAAATAAGAAAACGATGACAGTGTCAGAGAAAAAGAGACGAATTGGAGATACATATGAGAAGATTGCCGGAAACTATCTGGAGAATAAAGGGTATCGGATTCTTGCGTATAATTTCCGATGCCGCAGCGGTGAGATCGATATTATTGCAGAGAAAGACGGAGTGCTTATCTTTTGTGAAGTAAAATACCGATGCCGGAATACGGCAGGACATCCGTTGGAGGCAGTAACTGCTGCAAAGCAAAAACGCATTTGCAGAAGTGCGGCTTATTATTTGTTATATTATGGATATGGAACAGGACAGGAATGTCGGTTTGATGTCATTGGAATTCTAGGGGAGAATATTATACATTTGAAAAATGCATTTATGTATCATGCTTAATACTAAAAAGGGGAAGGACAATGGAACGAAAATTAAAATATCACACAGGAGCATATGTATTGGAAGAGCAGGAGAGGGATGGAGTTCTTTTTCTTACGTACCCACTGTTAGAACAGACCAAAATGGTGAAGCACGGCTTTTCTACCAGGGTGGGCGGTGTCAGTGAGGGAATATTTGGCACGATGAATTTAAGCTTTACCAGAGGAGATGATGAAGCAGCTGTGCAGGAAAATTTTCGCCGGATCGGAAATGCAATTGGGGTAAAACCGGAGCAGATGGTACTCTCGAAACAGACACATACAACAAACGTTCGGGAAGTGACAAAAAAAGATTGTGGGAATGGAATTGTAAGAGAAAACACATTTGAGGATGTGGATGGCTTTGTGACGAATGAGCCGGGGGTATGTCTTGCTACGTTTTATGCGGATTGTGTTCCGCTTTATTTTGTCGATCCGGTGAAAAGAGCTATTGGACTGTCCCATTCCGGATGGCGTGGAACTGTTGGTAAGATTGGTAAGATTACGGTAGAAAAGATGAGAGAATGTTATGGATCGGATCCAAAAGACATTCTGGCAGCAGTAGGGCCGTCTATTTGTCAAAGTTGTTATGAAGTGAGCGAAGATGTCATCGGACAGTTTCGGGAGAATTTCCGGGAAGATTTGTGGAGTGATCTGTTTTACCGCAAATCTAATGGGAAATATCAATTAAATCTTTGGAAGGCTAACGAATCAGTATTTATAGAAGCAGGAATACGGCCGGAACATATGGCGATTACGAATGTTTGTACATGCTGCAACAGTGAATTACTGTTTTCCCATCGCGCATCACAGGGGCGTCGAGGTAATCTCGGAGCTTTTCTGGCAATAAAGGAGGACATGGATGAAAGGAATCTTATTAACGAATAATGGCGATATCATTGATAATTCTGCCGCGAAAGAAGCTGTAGCAGAAGTAACACAAGATGTTGTGGAAGAAACAATGAATTTTCAAAAATATCTGAATGATCACATTCCGGATCTGATTACATTTGGATTAAAGATAGTTCTTGCGATTGTATTTTTCTTTATTGGAAGGAAAATCATTACCTGGATTCGAAAAATTGTTCGAAAATCTTTTGAGCGTTCTAATGCAGATAAAGGAGTAGAACAGTTTGTAGATTCATTGCTGAAGTTCTTTTTGTATGCGATTCTGCTATTTTCCATTGTAACAAAATTTGGGGTGGAATCATCATCTATTGCAGCGTTGATTGCTTCCGGAGGTGTGGCAATTGGTCTGGCAGTACAGGGAAGTTTATCTAATTTTGCAGGAGGTGTACTGATTCTGCTTTTGAAACCATTTGTGGTGGGAGATTATATTATTGAAGACAACCATAAAAATGAAGGAACAGTAAAAGAGATTCAGATTTTTTATACAAAGTTGTCAACGGTAGATAATAAAACCATTATTATTCCAAATGGAACACTTGCCAATACGAGTTTGACAAATGTAACGGCGAAAGAAGTGCGACGATTGGAAATCAAAGTTGGGATTTCTTATGATTCGGATCTTAGAAAAGCAAAAAAGATTCTAGCTGAGATTCTGGATCGAGAAGAGAAGATCCTGAAAGAAGATGAAGTATTAATCTATGTAGATAATCTTGCAGATTCCTCTGTACAGATTGGAATCCGTGCATGGGTTAAGACGGATGATTACTGGCCGGTAAGATGGAAGCTGTTGGAAGAGATTAAATTAACTTTTGACAGAGAAGGAATTGAGATTCCGTATCCGCAGATAAAGGTGCATATGAAAGAATGTGAAAATTGATCACATGTGTGATAAAGACTTCCCCAAACGTACAAAAAAAGAGGCAGTCTGTTTGGGGAAGTCAAAACTCTTTTATTTAATTCTAAAAAACTCTTGACTTTGTGAAAAACCTCAACTATACTATTATTCGTGGAAAAACACAAGGGTTTTGAAAGAGATTATGTGCTATGTGCTGGAATAGCTCAGTCGGTAGAGCACTTCACTCGTAATGAAGGGGTCGTCGGTTCAAGTCCGATTTCCAGCTTTGTACAACAGCTTAGAACAATTGTTTTAAGCTGTTTTTGCTTTTGAGATGACAGTGTTTTGGAAATGATATGCTATTTGCAGAGAGCAAAATTAAAAAAATGGCATAAAATCCAGAAAAGTCCTCTGGATATGGTTGAAAAAAAGTTCTCTGCTTGTTATAATAGTATCGTTTTGATAAAGTAAAAGTCTTTACATTGGAGGAAAAAACTATGGATAGAATGGTGGGAACAGTGTCACGTGGAGTGCGTGCGCCGATTATTCGTGAAGGAGATTGTTTGGCAGATATTGTTGTGGATTCAGTTTTAAAGGCAGCAGAGTCAGAAAAATTTGAAATCCGTGACAGAGATGTTGTAGCTGTGACAGAAGCTGTTGTAGCAAGAGCACAGGGAAACTATGCACATGTAGATGATATTGCTCAGGATGTAAAAGCAAAATTTGGAGATGATACCGTTGGAGTAATCTTCCCGATTCTGAGCCGTAACCGTTTTGCAATCTGTCTTCGCGGTATTGCAAAAGGATGCAAGAAGATTGTTCTGATGCTCAGTTATCCTTCTGATGAGGTTGGAAACCACCTGATTGATCTTGATAAAATGGATGAAGCTGGCGTAAATCCGTGGAGCGACGTTCTGACAGAAGAGAAATATCGTGAATATTTTGGATATGAGAAACATGTATTTACAGGTGTAGATTATGTGGATTATTACAAAAATCTGATTCAGGAAGCTGGAGCAGAGGTGGAAGTAATTTTTGCGAACAATCCAAAAGTGATTCTAAACTACACAAAGAGCGTGCTGACTTGTGATATTCATACACGCAAACGTACAAAACGTATTTTGCTTGCAAATGGCGCTGAGAAAGTTTATGGTCTGGATGAGATTATGACAGAAAGCATTCATGGAAGCGGATATAATGATAAGTACGGACTTCTTGGCTCTAATAAAGCAACAGAAGAAACAGTAAAATTATTCCCAATCCATTGTGAAGAAGTTGTAGAAAATATTCAGAAACAGCTTCTTGAAAAGACAGGAAAGTGCGTCGAAGTCATGGTATACGGAGATGGCGCATTTAAAGATCCGGTTGGAAAGATTTGGGAATTAGCTGATCCGGTCGTATCTCCTGCTTATACAAAAGGTCTGGAAGGAACTCCGAATGAAGTAAAATTAAAATATCTTGCAGATAATAATTTTGCAGATCTGTCCGGAGAAGCACTTCAGGATGCAATTAAAAATTATATTCAGGAAAAAGATGAGAAAGCAAAAAGTCTGGTAGGTTCTATGGAAACACAGGGAACAACACCAAGACGCTTGACAGACTTGATTGGATCTCTGGCTGACTTGACTTCCGGAAGCGGAGACAAAGGAACACCGATTATCTATATTCAAGGATATTTTGATAACTATACAAAATAATATGCAGATAAAAAAGCGGAATGGGATTTATTATCTCACTCCGCATTTTTTTATATCTAATAGAAGACTTCGTCATAAGAATAAGAAACAAACATTACAACTCTTTTTAGAAATAAAAATATATCGCAAAATAATTATAAGGGCTACTATGGAGTTGTATTATATGTTATACTCTCTTGTAAGGAACAGATATCCCAAGAATATTTAAAGATTGGCTACTATCTGTTCAGGAAAGGGAAGTGTTATGAAGAAAGCCATTTTTGTCGCAGCAGAAATATTAATGTTGGGAATATTCTTGTTTCCTGTGCTGCAGGAGCGGGAAGAAGCTGAGGTGCAAAAGAAACAGTGGGAGAAATTAGAAGCAAAAACTAGTTGGGAAGAAATAGATAGTAGCGCAACAGAGAAAGAGTGTATTTTGTGTAGTGAAACGGCTTCTGTGTTTGCAGATTATGAAGAAGATAAAAGAACAGAAGGGGATCCAGAAACATACGGCCCGTTGTTTTTATGCAATGTGAATACAGGTGCTTGTATTGATCTGTTGTTGGGTAATCCGAATAACAGTATGAATGATAGAAAAAAGGGGCGCCGTGAACTGCATTTTCCAGGAAAAAAAGAAACAACAGTAAAGTTCCTTTCATTAAAAGAAAAAGATTTATGTGAAGTTACAATGTATTTGGATGAGAGCAGCGGTATTTTTAAAGAGGCGAAGGACAGGCTTTGTAAATCGTGTCTGGAGCAGATTAAAAAGGGCGAAACGGAATTTGTTTTGTGCAGCCGGAAGGAAAAGACCGTACATCCTTTTGTTTCTGGAGCAAAGCTGTTTTTTGCGGGAGATTATGGGGTGCATCTGGACTGGAAAGAAGACGGAGAACAGATTGATATCATCATTTTTTATTCTCCGAATATTAGTTGTATGGACAGGGAATTCGTGCTATAGTAGAGAAAGAGCGAATACAAGGAGGTAAGACAGATGCAGGAGATTTTTAGAAGCCGCAGAGAGACTTTGTTAGGACAGATTGAAGGACCGGCAATGATACTTATTTTTTCGGGAAAGGCGCCAATGCGTTCTCTTGATGAGTCCTATCCATTTTCTGTAGACCGTAATTTTTACTATTTGACAGGAATCGAAAGAGAAAATATGATTCTTGTATTGAAAAAAGATTATGCGGGCAAGACAACCGAAGAATTATATATTGAACCGTATGATGAATACCTGGCAAAATGGGTAGGCGGACGCATGCGCAGCAGTGAAGCGATGGAAATCAGCGGTGTTCAGAATATCCGATATATGGATAGTTTTTATGAAAAGATGAACAGATGGCTGGATGCATCCCGGGGTACAGGTAAGATCCATGTACATCTTGATCTTTGGAGATACAAAGAAGGACAGGCAGATACAGAGGCACACAAATTTGCAGCTAAGCTTCAAAGAGAATATCCGTATGTTCAGATTGATGATATTGTAGGAGCGTTGGCAGCAATGCGCTGTGTAAAATCGGATATTGAAATCGATAAAATGAAACGTGCACAGGAAACAACAAGATGCGCGATTGAAGCAATGATGAAGCATGCTTATCCGGGTGTGAATGAGTGTGAACTGGAAGGTGCGTTTGATTTTGCGCTGATGAAACAGGGCGTTAAGGAACATGCATTTCCAAGTATTGTTGCGGGAGGCGTAAGAGGAACAACACTTCATTATCAGGATAATAATCAGGAAGTAAAATGTGGGAAAGTCGTA
>CAUCYJ010000120.1:0-8190 GCA_958446945.1 uncultured Lachnospiraceae bacterium
GTTCTTCCGCAATACTCAAGCTTCCAGGTGCAACAGCACCGGCACTTTCCATATTCTTTAAATATCTTTCTCGATCTTCTACCTTTATATTCAGCGCAGCCTGATAATCTCTTTCATTAATATAAGCCTCTATAAACTGACCACATCCGCCAGCATGGTCTACATGTCCATGAGTAATCAGCACAACATAGGGATTGTCTACCAAAGACTCTACCAGCCCCTTAAAATCACCGATTCCAGTTCCTGCATCAATTACTGCAGACATTTTACTACCCTTTACTACATACATGGCATTCAATCCACTCTCATCAACATGCCAAACACCTTTTTTTATTTCATTTACAGTCCAACACATATTTTCTATCTCCTTTTTCCGTATTAACCGTCACTATTCATCACAGCCAGTAAAACTTAACCTTTCACCGCTCCCTCAGTTACACCTTTAATAATGTGCTTCTGACAAAGAACATAAAAAATAATTACCGGAATAATTGCCATAACAAGCGCCGCAGAACCAAGATTCCATTTCTTTGTGTAAGCACCAAAGAACAGATAAGTCCGAAGAGGAAGAGTTTGCGTTCCACTTCGGTTGATTGTCAACGATGGGAGTAAATAATCATTCCAAAGAGACATAACATTCAAGATTGCAACGGTTACTGCAATTCCCTTAATCAGGGGCAACACAATTGTAAAGAATATTCTTGGCTGGCTGGCACCATCAATTGACGCAGCCTCTTCTAACTCTACCGGAACATTTTTCATAAATCCATGGAACAAAATGATCGACATAGAAGAACCAAATCCAAGATTTACAAGCATCAGTCCTGGCATATTAATCATATTTAATTTTCCCATTTCTGCCAGTAATGGAAGCATAACACACTGAAATGGAACAAGCACTGCAACAGAAAAAATGGTAAATATCAGTTTGCTTGTTTTTGTCTTATATCGTACCAGTACCCACGCTGCCATAGAACAGCAGATCACGTTTGCAACCGTTACCGTACAGGTTATGATCAGGGAATTTTTGATGGCATTCAGGTAATCCAGTTCTTTGAACGCTGAAATATAATTGTCCAAATTCAGTGTCTTAGGAAGCTGGAGAACACTAATATAAATTTCTTTTAAAGATTTAAATGAGTTAATAAACAATAATAAAATCGGGAAGATAAAAAATGCTGCCAGTATAATACAACACAAGATAATCACTGTTTTAGAGATTATTTTTTTCCTCTGCATTACATCTCCACCTCCTTAGATTTGGTAAACATCAGCTGGCTTACTGTAATAAGTGCAACTACAACAAGGAAGATAATTCCTTTTGCCTGTGCCATTCCATACATGTTTCTTGAAAATGCTGTATTACAAATATCCATAGTAAGCATTTCTGTAGATTTCGCCGGGCCACCTCCAGTTAAAGTCAGATTCTGGTCATACAGTTTGAAACAATTTGTAAGAGTAAGGAAAAGTCCAATAGTAAAAGCAGGCATCATCAATGGAAGCTTAATTTTCCAGAAACACTGAAAAGAACTTGCACCATCAATTCTCGCAGACTCCAACAAATTTTCCGGAATATTCTGTATCTGTGCAATGTAGATCAGCATCATATATCCGCTCATCTGCCATACAACAAGAATAACCAAACCCCAAAAACCTGTAGACTTAGTAGAAAGCCAATCACAAAGCCAGTTAATTCCAAGAAGCTCTCCAATACTGTCAAATACATCACAAAAAATAAACTGCCATGCAAATCCTACCAGCACACCACCTACCAGATTAGGCATAAAGAAAATACTTCTAAATAAATTTTTTCCCTTTATATTCTGAGTTACCAACATAGCAGTTGCAAATGCAACCGCATTTACCGCTATCACTGTTATAATTACAAATTTAAAAGTAAAAACAAAAGCATTTTGAAAGTAAATATCATGAAATGCACTGATGTAATTGTCCAGAAAAACAAAATCACAATTTGAATGGAGTCCGTCCCAGTCTGTAAAAGAATAATAAATACCTGTTATTGTAGGAATTACAACAGCAATACAAAAAGTAATCAAACAGGGAGCAAGAAAAAGCCAGAATATTTTTTTCGATTTACGCATATCATTTCCTCCATAAAAGGACAGCCAGAGTGTTTTCCGGCTGTCCTGAAACTTTTCTTTATCTCATTTCTGCCCAGTTTGCTTTTGCTTCTTCAACAACAGCATCCCACTCTTTTTCCCCGGCAATATAGCTCTGGATTCCAGCGCCTAATAAATCAGACCAACCATCTGGATAACCACCAAATACTAATGAGAAAGTATTTCCTTCTTTTGCATATGGTTCACATGCAAGACTGATTACGTTTTCAGATGGAAAATCTGCAAAATTATCAAATGGAAGACTGATATTAGAAGTAATTAATGCTTTTCCTTCATCAGACATAAGCAGCCAATTTACAAAATCTTTTGCAGCAGCTTTTTTTGCATCATCTGAATTCTTGTTGACAACAAAATAGGAAGCAATACCATAACAGATATTATCTTCGTCCACTCCCTTTAAAGGCATTGGAAGAACGCCAATGTTCTCACGAAGCTCCGGATCAATTTCATCGATTACAGGAGCAACCCACTGTCCCATCTGAATAACAGCTGTTTTTCCAATACAGAAGGAACCGCCCATTGCACTATCATAATCAACTCCAACCAATGCTTCTGGTTTGTCTGCATCAGGAGAATATTTTACCATCAGATCAATATAGTCCTTTAATGCATCTGCATATTTAAAGTCAAGAGACTTCGCTTCGTAAGTTTCAAATGCAGTTCCAAACTCTGCCTGAATTGCCGGATTTGCACCATGATTTGCAAGTACCCATGATTCTGCCGCCGGAAGTGAAACAACCGCTTCAAGATCTGGGAACTGATCTGCAAGTTCTCCTGCATCAATAGCATCCTGAACTTTGCCAAAAGCTGCATCAATATCATCGTAACTCTTTAATGTAGAACCATCAATGCCACAAGCCTCAAAAACAGCTTTGTTATACAGCAGACCATAGCACACTACACCTGATGGTGCACCAACTATTGCATCCCCAACTTTACAGTCACTGACATTGTTTTCATATATATGCTCCACCCATGGCTGGTCACTAAGATCTTCAATCATATCGCCAAATGTATCAAAATCTGATGCACCTTCCATAACCACAAGATCCGGTGCCTGACCACTTGAAATTTCAGCCTTTAATGTAGAACGCCAGTCTGTACCGCCGCCAACAAGTTCAAGATTAATTTTCACGTTCGGATGAACTTCATTGTAAGCAGCGATTTCCTTCTCATACAGTTCTTTTCCTTCTACAGAATAATTATAATATGTAATCTCGGCATCCTCAAGCTCTTGATATTCATAATCTCCGGATGACTTTCCTTCTGCGTACACTGCAGATACATTTCCGGCAAATAAACCTGCTGTTGTTGCCATTGCCAACAAGGTACTGATTACTCTCTTTCTCATAAATAAAAACCTCCTGTTCTTTGATGTCTTTATTATATTCTCATTTATAGTATTTTTCGATTCCAGAATAATGACATCCTATACCAAATTTTTTACCACCTCTTTTTTTCCGAATCTCATATGTTATAATAAAAAAGCAGAATAATTTGATACATTTATAAGAAAGAGGTTTGTATGAAACAAAAAATAACTCGCCCCATCAGTATTCGAATCAAATACACACGTTATGTGATTCCTATCTTACTAATCACATTTCTTTCCATCGGAGCAATTGATACCATATTTTATTTTCATTCTGTGAAGGAATCCTCCGAACATGAACAAACAGCCTACTCTAATACGGCGCTCACATCACTGGAATCCTATTTTTCTCAGTTTACCTCCGATTCCAGTATCTTTTTCTATAAAAATGCAACACAGAACAATCTTATAAATATAACACAGGATGATGGGCTGGAATTCCAACAGCTTTTATTAAACGATGCTCCCTATTATCCTTCTTTAAGCATGAACTATTCAGATAATGTATTTTTTATCACTAACAACGGAAAGCTGATTTCAACAACCAACTACTCATCACAGTTGGTATCCGATCTTTCTCCCACTTACATTACAGAGATTCTGAAAAAAGGTGATGATTTTCACGGATTACCTTTTCTCTTTGGGAGTACTGATGATTCAGATAAATTGTACATATGTAGAAATATTTATCAATGGACTGGAAAAACTGAAACTACAGGAAAGAATCGTCTTGGTACACTAATCGTAGAACCCAAGGCTACTGTTTTTGACAAAATCTTTTCCCTTAATAGTAACGTGTACCAATTTGTTTTAATTGATAATAATCATCATATTTTTAGAAATACTACTGAACTTTCAGAACAGAACATTTTTGAGCTCGTAGAAAATAAACGTCTGAATACACAGACGTATAAATATACAGCATCTTCTTTTTCCACCAGCATAAATAATCTGCAATTATTGCTGATAACTAATCAGTCATTAGTTTATAAAAATGCCCGGATGTTTGTAATCCTGTTGCTTTTCCCCTCTATTCTTGCTCTGATTGCAATCATCGGAGCAACACGCTTTATCTCCCGGAGCATAGCAGATGAATTTGACTATTTTATGGAAAAACTGAATAAAACAAAAGCGATCAATAATGATGCATTTATCCATATGGAGAGTTCCATTGAATTTTCCCAGTTATCCAATGTATACAATCAGACTCTTTCACGTATCCATGCATTATCTGAAAAGATCCATGAACAGGAAATTCTTACAAAAAACATTGAAATTGAGAGCCTCCAGGCACAGATCAATCCTCACTTTCTTTACAATACTTTAAATTGTATTTCCGGCCTGGTAGATATGAATAGAAAAGAAGAATGTCATCATGCTCTGACTGCACTTGCAGATATTGAACGCATGTCCCTGAAAGGCAAGCCATTCAGCACCATAGAAGAGGCTTTGTATTATGTAAAAGAATATACCTATATACAGAAGCTCCGTTTCGGAGATAATCTGTCCATTTTAATTGATATTCCCAAATCACTATACCATTACTATATTCCCAAACTGATCATCCAGCCTCTAATCGAAAATGCAGTGATCCACGGAACATCAAAAATCTCTGACAAAGGTATCATTGCCATTCTTGGAAGTACCGATGGTACCAACCTTCAGATTTGTGTAAAAGATAACGGTCTAGGTTTTTCCCGGGAATTTCTTGAAGATTTTTCCAAAAGTTTTCAGCAAAAGCCAGCCACCTCTTATGGCATTTACAATATTGATAAACGACTAAAGCTCTATTACGGCGAAGATCATGGACTGATCCTACAGAATAATGAAAACAGCGGAGCATGTATCATAGTCCGCCTTCCTTTGAAACTAGTAGAAAAACCAATTGAGAAAGCAGGAAATTTGAAATGAAAATATTACTTGTTGACGATGAATCAATTGCACTTCAGACCATGGAAAATATAATCCGGCAGTCTGACTTTAAATCCCATACCATCCTGACAGCTTCTAATACAGCAGATGCCTGGACCATCATTCAGACAGAGAATCCAGATATTCTGTTTTCGGACATTCAAATGCCCTGTGAAAACGGAATTAGTCTTCTTCAGAAAATATCCGAATCACAGCTAAAACTGCTGGTCATCTTTGTCTCCGGATACTCTGAATTTTCTTATGCACAGGCAGCTTTGAAATATGATGCTTTTGATTACCTTCTCAAGCCACTGAACAGTGAGGTATTTCTTTCCTGTCTAAAGAAAGCCATAAATGCAATTCAGGAACAGGAAAATATGGAAAAGCAGAAAAAAATGCTTTCCAAATTTTTTAAGGAAAATCAAAGTCTTTTGAAAAAACAGTTTATAGAAACTTTGCTGATTAATCCTGTTACCAGTTTTTCACCAGAACAGCTCCGACAATGTCTCTCACTTGGTCTAAACCCGGATCTATTTTATTTAATTGGGGTTAAGTGTAACACTACGAACAGGATGAACATCCTCCAGAATCAGGAATACTATATTTCTTATTCTCTGTCTAAGAAGATCAATAAAGATTATGAGGGTATTGCATCCTGTTATATTGGAAACATTGTATATATTCTCATGCCTGTTACATCTGCTGATCCTATTGCTGAAGCCAAAAGTCTGGCCCATTCACTTGTCTGCTATACCAGGGAAAAACTTTTTTCTTCTATCACAATCGGAATCAGCGAACTTGGCAATTCTATTCAACAGTTTCCAAAGCTCAATAAACAGATACAGTATTGCTTTTCCTATAAAGCTTCCAATATTGTTTCACTAGACGACAGCATTTTATTTTTTGCAGAAATAAATGATTACAATTCCAGTATTATTGAGATTAACGAGATCATTTCCAATCTGATCAATGCCATCCAGACACGTAATCTTTGTGATGCGCTGGAAATCGGAGATGCTTTTTTTTCACTGATACAGAATGAAAATCTGCTCAATCAGCAGGATGCTATCAAACTAGTAGAATTAAACCTCCATATCCAGCTTAAAAATTTCCTGGATGACTCTAAAGATAGTAATTACCTTACTACTCCGATCACACGCTATTGTATGGAACAACCTTGCAGCGAACACAGCAGAACTGTTTTTTCCAACTGTATTAAAAACATCATTCAGGAGCTGTCCAGTGTCACCACACGAAACACAGGGATAATCGTCAATGCTGTTATAGAATACATACATAAAAACTACGAAAAACAAATTGGATTAAATGATGCCGCAGAATTTATAAACCGTAATAGCTCCTATATTTCCCGATTACTCAAGAAAGAACTTTCCATGGGCTTTTCACAACTTCTCACAGAACGCCGAATGGAAGCCGCTAAGGATCTTCTTGCCCATACTACCATGAAAGTATCTGATATTTCAGAAAAAGTAGGCTATACTTCTACCAAGTATTTTAACCAGGTTTTTTATGCTAATTTCCAGATGACGCCTACAGATTATCGTTTTATCATGAAACAGTTGTAACATTCTTTCAAAGACCACCCACCAGAAATATATCCTAAGAGACTGTCTGACAAACAAAAGGTGCTGACCTGGTTCTGATTCCTACTGTCCCCCAGGCAGCATCTTTTAAAATGTTTAATGTTAATGCTTTTACTTTCCACAGCACTCCACAATGGTTTTCTCCACATCTTCTATCTGAAAGGGTTTTGCCAGATGTGCGGTCATGCCGGCTGCGAGACATCTTTTTGCATCTTCCCTTTCTCTAGATACCTTGTCCACTTCCAAAAGATGCTTTCCAATCGTATCCTGCAGAAGCATCACCTGATACGTTGAATTTCGATGGCTCTTCAAATAATCTCTGCGAAGAAAACCATACTTGCCAAGTTGCTCCATCTGCTCACCGGATTTATAGGCGAGATTCGGGATCAGATATCCATTTACATTTATTTGTATACGTTATATAAACAGGACATTCGCAATCCGCTTTCGCTACCTGCTCATGAACGCAGTTGCTTCGCAGCCTGCGTTCATTTTATTAGTACTCTCCATTTCTCATCATTTTTTGACCACAAATTTACGATATTTACGACAAACCTGACACTGCTTTACAATACCAGACAAAATGACTGATTCCCCCTCTATCTTTCATCCCCAAACGTTTGTCCAAATTTCTATTTCATTACAGTGTTTTTATGATACGCTTGTTTTATGCAGCATATTACTATTATGTATTTATCAGGGAGGGTTTTACTATGCAGATTAAATTACAATCTGACAATTATCATGTACTTTTAAACACACTTGGTGCCGAATTAAATTCCTATTCCAATCCATCCGGGAATGAATACGTATGGAATTCTGATCCCGCTTACTGGCTTCGATCTTCTCCGCTTCTTTTTCCGACTGTGGGAAATGTCCGCAACGGAGAAACTGTTATCAAGGGTCATATATACCAGATGCCCAAGCATGGTTTTTGTAAAGAATCTGAATTTGAAGTAACAGAACAGACTGAAAATTCCGTCACTTTTTTACTTAAAGCAAATGAAGAAACATTAAAACATTATCCTTATGATTTTGAACTTTACCTGTCATATCATCTGAATGGCAGTACTCTGTCTATGGACTATAGAGTAATAAACAAAGATTCCGACCTTATGTATTATCATATTGGTGCACATCCCGGTTTCATGTGTCCGGTCAA
>CAUCYJ010000121.1:0-8172 GCA_958446945.1 uncultured Lachnospiraceae bacterium
AAAACTCGGGTATGACTACGCTTACCTTGCTTTCGAGGTTGGCGCAGATGAGATTGAGGATGCAATAAAAGCAATCCGTACTCTGAAAATGAGAGGATCCAATGTTTCCATGCCAAACAAAACTCTGGTTGGAAAATACCTGGATGAGCTTTCTCCTGCTGCAGAATTATGCGGTGCTGTTAATACGATCGTAAATGACAACGGTCATCTTACAGGTCATATCACTGACGGTATCGGATTTATGTCTGCCCTAAAGGATAATGATATTGATGTGATCGGAAAGAAAATGACTATCGTCGGTGCAGGCGGTGCTGCCACTGCTATCGAGATCCAGGCTGCTTTGGACGGTGTTGCCGAGATCACAATCTTTAACCGCAAGGATGAATTCTGGGATCGTGCAGTATCCACAGTAGAGAAGATCAACACAAAGACATCCTGCCATGCAGTTCTTTATGATCTGGCAGACCTTGATAAACTGAAAGCCGAGATGGATGACAGTTTTATCTTTGTCAATGCTACAGGTGTGGGAATGAAACCACTGGAAGGCCAGTCCGTTGTTCCGGACAAGTCTTACTTCCGTCCTGAGCTAATCGTTATTGATGTTCCTTACTCTCCTCTGGAAACAAAGATGCGTTCCATGGCCAAGGAAGTTGGATGTAAGACTATGAATGGTCTGGGAATGATGTTATTCCAGGGTTCCGCTGCATTTGAGTTATGGACAGGCGAACCAATGCCTATCGAACATATGAAAGAGATTCTTCACATCTCCTATGATGACTGATACCCCGGTTATTCTTAATATGATAAGAAATATGAGGATAAGAAAATGAACACTGTTCAGGTAAAAAACACTGTGATCGGTGAAGGCAGACCTAAGATCTGCGTTCCGATTGTTGGAAAAACAAAAACAGACATTCTCGAAGAAGCCAAAAAGATCACTTCTCTTCCGGTTGATGTGGTTGAGTGGCGTGTTGACTGGTTCGATGATGTCTTTGCTACTGAAAAAGTATTAGAAACCGCAAAAGAGATTCAGGAAGTCTTAAAAGATATCCCTGTTCTCCTTACATTCCGTACTTCCAAAGAAGGCGGGGAAAAAGAGATCTCTGTAAGTGATTATGCTACTTTAAATATTGCTGCTGCACAGAGCGGTTATGTAGATTTAATTGATGTAGAAGCATTTACAGGCGATGATGTTGTAAAAACGATCATTGACGCTGCTCATAAGGCAGGTGTGAAGGTAATTGCTTCCAACCATGATTTCTTTAAGACTCCTGAGAAGGAGGAGATCATCAGACGTCTTCGTATGATGCAGGATTTCGGTGCTGATATTCCGAAAATGGCTGTTATGCCGACCTGCAAACAGGATGTTCTTACGCTCCTCTCTGCTACTCTGGAAATGTCTGAGAAATATGCAGACCGCCCGATCATTACCATGTCCATGGCAGGAACAGGCGTTGTAAGTCGCCTGACAGGTGAGACATTTGGCTCCGCTCTCACTTTCGGCGCTGCTTCCAAAGCTTCTGCTCCGGGACAGGTCGGTGTGCATGAATTAAAACAGGTGCTGGATATCATTCACAGCAGTCTGTGATCTGTTGATGAATGATGTGATATCAGATGTTATTCTTGCCCATAGTTGTCTGATATCACTCATCTTCGGCAACAGATGATTGTTATCCCATGAGATATATGGCAATAAATATTTACTCAAAATACTCCTTAAAATTTTATGATGAAAATTTCCATGACAAAGAACCTGCCAAAAACCTGACAGGTTCTTTGCTTTTATTCTTTATACTTTTTTCTGATTGATCATCAAAT
This sequence comes from uncultured Lachnospiraceae bacterium, assembly GCA_958446945.1. Taxonomy (GTDB): domain Bacteria; phylum Bacillota; class Clostridia; order Lachnospirales; family Lachnospiraceae; genus UBA9414. The sequence goes on from CAUCYJ010000121.1 coordinate 1,819, forward strand.
TCAGGATTGTAACATCTGTATCTTTCATTCCAACTCTTCCTACGTATCCCATATTTCGAATTGTATCCTCAACATTATCACGTACCAATCCTTCTCCTGCCTGAAAACAATGATCTGCATCCTCCAGAGCGTATGCCATAATTGCTGCATCTACTGCTGAAGCGATTTTGGCAGCACATGAAGACTTAGCTCCATCACATACAATGCCACTTGTATTTGCAAGAGCATTTGTGATTGTTTTAGATATTGCATTGTAATCACCCCCGTTTAACCAGGATATGGCAGCTCCTGCTCCACATGCGGCACTTACCGCTCCACAGTAAGCTGACAGACTTCCAATATAAGTTTTCTGATGAATCGCTACTAAGTTGCTTACAACCAGTGCCCGATACATTTTCTCTTTAGGAACTTTAAGTTCTCTGGCATATTCGATGACTGGCAAAGAACAGGTCATTCCCTGATTTCCGCTCCCGGAATTAATAACTACCGGCATAGAGCATCCATTCATTCTTGCATCAGATCCAGCTGCCGCTTTTGCTCTGGCACGTACTTTGACATCATCACCATATGCGCGAAGCAAGGTACGTCCTACTTCTGCTCCGTAATGATTACGCAGACCTTCTTCGGAAATTGCTGTATTCATGGCAATCTGGCGTCCTATGACTTCCTCTATCTCTTTTATATTCACAATTTTTGCAAACTCCAGAATATCTGCTACATTCAGCAAATCTCTTTTATCCTGGTTTTTCTCTGTTTTTTTCTGCTGAAAGCCCTTCTTTTCCAACAGTACCTCATCGTCTTTTTTGATCAGGACAATATTCGTATGTTTATTTTCTATAACTACAACTGCTCTATGTCCATTTTGCGTAAGTTCTGCACGGATATAAAGATTCTCTACTCCTTCTTCAAGATAACATGTGCAGAATTGTGCTTCCAGAAGTTTTGCTGTCTGAATGCGTTCAGCTTCTGTAATTCCCTCCAGTACTTCCAGTTTCCGTTCTGCCTGACCACCAACCATTCCAAGAACTGCAGCAGCTTCAATACCTCTCATTCCTCCTGAATTTGGTACTGTAACACTTTTTACATTTTTTATTATATTTCCACTGCAATAAAGATTTAAATGTCCATCATATTTTTTATTTCCATCATCATCTGTTTTTATCACTTTTTCCAGCACAGAAGCTGCTGTTGCAGTTGCATATGCAATTGCAATAGGTTCCGTACATCCCAGAGCAGGAACAAGTTCTTCTCTGAGAATCTCCAGATAACTCTCATACACTTTTTTTTCCATAAATGCGCGCTCTCTTCTCCTAACTGTCAAGCAAAGTTCTTTACCATCTGATTCAGATGATATGTTTTTTCTTACGGCAGCATTTTTCCTGCTGCAAGATAAATTTCATACCATTCTTCACGGCTCAGAACAATATCGGATGCTTTACTTATATCCTGAATTCTTTTCAGATTTGTACTTCCTACAATTGTCTGGATTCCTGCGGGATGACGCATAATCCATGCAACTGCGATTGCATTCTGTGTTACCCCATATTTCTCTGCCAGACGATCTAACACTTTATTCAGTTCCGGAAATTTCTCGTTTCCAATAAATATTCCCTCAAACATTCCATACTGGAACGGAGACCATGCCTGCAATGTCATTTTCTTCAGTCTTGCATACTCGATAATACCACCATCACGATCACATCCTGCATCATTATGGATGTTTACATTTAGTCCTGCATCAATCGTTGGACAGTGAGCCGCTGAAAACTGTATCTGATCAATACAGATTTTTCCACCACAGTATTGATTTAGTAATTCAATCTGCATTGGATTGTGATTGCTTACACCAAATGCTTTTACTTTTCCGCTTTTTTCCAGAATTTCAAATGCTTCTGCTACCTCTTCCGGCTCCATCAACGCATCCGGACGATGAAGAAGTAATATATCTACATAATCTGTTTTTAAACGTTTCAGACTTCCATCTACAGAATTCAGAATATATTCTTTTGAAAAATCATAACAGATACCCGGACGTATGGCACATTTTGTCTGAATCACCATCTTTTCACGCAACTGAGGTGTCAGCGCATTTCCAAATAGTGTTTCGGCTTCTCCGCCTGCATAAATATCTGCATGATCAAAAAAATTAATTCCACACTCCAGTGCTCCTTCAATCAGACTTCTTACCGCTTTTTCATCAGATAAACCTGTAATTCTCATGCATCCAATTCCAATTCTTGATACATTGTCTATTTTGTCACTAATCTGAAACATTTTCATTTTGTATCCTCCTGTATTATACTTAATTTATGTATTTCTCTTTAGTTAACGTATTTCTTTTATTCTTTTGTCCAGTTTTTTAAGTGCAAAAACATATATTTTCACTGCATTCTTCAGATTTTCAAACAATTCCGCTTCATCCGCACAATGACAGTTTCCATGTCCTTTTGGAAGTCCGAGCCTGTCTAGATTTCGCTCCTGTCCAGGGCCAAATGCCACTGCATTGGGAATTTTCCTCGCATAAGTTCCTCCTCCCATAACAAATGGTCTGCCTTCAAGACCTGTAACCTCCCTCCATGCTTCCATCAGAGTCTGTATGAAAGGCTGTTCCGGATTCATATAATATGGTCTGCTGTCTTCAATACCAATGATGCGAATTCCTGATTTAGCAGCTTCTGTTTGCAGCTTCGGAAGAAAATCTTCTGTTTTTTTAGTAACTGGATAACGGATGTCAATCACTATTCTCAAATGTCCTTCGTGCAGAAATGCCTGACCTATATTGCATGTCAGTCTACCAGAACATTCATCAGAACAACAAATTTCTGTTTTTTCCCCATAACCGCCTTCTGAAAGTCTCTCCACAAATTCTAATGCTCTTTTTGTCTGTTCAGGAAAATTTTGCATTTTCAACTTTCCACAAAGTATACCTATTGCATTTTGAGTTCCATCCGGAAAAGCTGCATGTCCACTGATTCCCACTGCTGTTTCTTCGCTCTTTTGTCCTATTTTGTTCTCCGCAACCGCATGAGCAAAAGACGGCACGCTGTTAGGCGCAGTCCCTCCGTCAAATTCCAGAATCCCCTCTACTGCACTAACAGTTTCCATCAACACAATACAATGTCCTTTTTCTCCGCAACATACGGGAAATCCACAATCAGCAACAAAAGAATATTCCGGTGCTTTTTTGTATTTCAGATAATATTCTACATCTGTCATGCCGCTTTCTTCCTGACATCCAAGAATCTGCCTTACTTTAATATTATTCAGAATTTCTTTTTCCCTACAATATTTCATTGCATATAAAACAGCAACTGCGGGACCTTTATTATCCTGTACTCCACGCCCAATTAAATAGCCATCCTTTTCTGTACACGTATAGGGCGGATATATCCATCCTTTTCCTTCCGGAACTACGTCCAGATGATTCCATATTCCAATCTCAACATTCCCTTTGCCTGTAGCAATAGTCAGACAGTGTCCGTCTATATCTTCTGTCTCCATCTGTTCTCTCAATCCAAATGCTCGCATCTGTTCCAGTGCTTCCCTGCATTTTTTTCCATATGGTGCCCCCGGAATTGCTTCCTGCTGATCAGCAATGCTCGGGATTCTGATCAATGCTGCAATATCTTCTCGCATCTGATCTTCCTGTCTGGAGATCCATTGTTCTAATAATTCCATATCCGGCTGTGGCTTATTTTCTTCATTCCATTCAACTTTCCCTGGATTCATTTTCACTTCCTCCATTTTTCAGAAATATTCGGTATTTCTTTGGTGTCATTCCTGTTTCCTGTCGGAAAATACGTATAAATTGTGAGGTATCGTTATAACCCGACATCAATGCAACATCTGTTACGGACCATCTCGCATCTGCCAGAAATTCCTTAGCATGACAAATCCGAATCATTCGCAGAAATGCAGAAAAACTAATTCCTTTCTTCTCAGCAAATAAGTGGCTGATATAACTCTGATTCATGAAAAATACATTTTCCGCAAGATTCCGGATTGTAATGTCCATATTATAGTTATTGACTGCATATTCGCTCATCTTCTCCACAATGTCCATTCCCGTATTTGTCAACTCATCTGATTGTCTCTGCGGCTGCATATGACAAATATTTTCCGCAATCCTCCTGAGATAGCTTTCAATCTCCAAAACAGAATCAAACTTCAGAAAACCTTCTGACAGATTATCTAATTCTTTATCATGATTTTCCATTCGAATCGTCCTTCGGTATATAAGGATAATCTGCGAATACAGAAGTTCCATACATTCTATTCGAATCGGGAGAACTTTCTCAATATCTTTAAAAAGTTTATCCAGCGTTGTCCCTGTTTTGCTTTCATTCCCTTCCTTTAGATATTGTTCCAGTTCTCTTTCTATTTCTTTTTCAAGGTAATATTCTGAAAAATCTTCCTGTTTTATTTCCTTCGCAAAAATCAGAGATTCCCTTTTATAAATTCTGCTCTTTATCGCAGTAACTGCTTCTCTAAAAGCATCCAAAACAGAAGCATTTGCACCATACACATTACTGATTCCTATCTTAACCTGGGAATCCTCTTTCTCCAGCAGTTTTCTGATACGTCTCCAGAAAAACAGCATATCTCCCTCCGGTCTTACAAGCAATATCCACATATCCGGTTTCAATTCTACAAACCGAATCTTCGTCAGCATGATACTTCCGCAGCTTTCTTCCAATTCCGTAAGAAAGATTTCCTGTCTGGGCTTATCATGAAGAAACAGAAAAACACCTAGCTGATATTGCGGAAACACTCTTTCAAACATATTTTTCTCTATAAAACCGGAATATTTTGATTCCTGAATGCTGTTCAAAATATATTGTGTTGCCATATCTTTTCTGGATAGCAAAGCTTCTTTTCGTTCTATTTTATGCTGAGTGACAAACTTATTCAGACATTCTGTCAGAGCCGTATCATCAATTGGTTTCAGTAAATAATCTGAAGCTCCATTTACAATTGCACTGCGAGCATATTCAAAATCAGAGTAAGCACTCAGAATAATTACTTTTATTTCTAATTCATTATTGCGGATCTCCTGAAGAAGCTGTATCCCATCCATTTTAGGCATACGAATATCTGTCAAGACAAGTTCTGGTTTATATTTTTCGCAAAATTCCCAGCCTTCCTCTCCATTAGATGCCTCCGATATCTCAAAAAGTCCATCCTGATCATATTTTTTGATTTGTCTTATCATGGCTTTTCTTGCATAAAATTCATCTTCTACAACCAGCACCTTCACTTTTCATGATTCTCCTTTCGCCCGCAATATACTACTTCTACAGGATCAACCTTTTACAGATCCTGCTGTCAGTCCTTTGACTATGTATTTCTGTCCCATACAATAAATGATCAACATAGGCAGCATAGCAAGTAAATATGCCGTAAACGCCATTGTATAGTTAAAAGAATATTCTGTCTTAAAATTATACTGAAAAAGAGGAAGTGTCCAAATAGCCTGTGAACGGTTTAAAATTAGTAAAGGGAGCATAAAGTCATTCCAGATCCACAAAGTATCCATGATCAGCAACGTAGAAATCATAGGCTTTACCAGAGGAAGTACTATTTTTACATATGTCTGAAATACACTGCAACCGTCAATCTGTGCAGACTCCTCAATTTCGTAAGGAAGACCTCTGATATAATTTACAAACAGAAATACTCCCTGCGTCAGGCTAAATGCCACATACAGAATAATCAGTCCCGCATGATTAAGCATATTTAACTTTGACATCATTTTGGTTACAGGCAACAATACTACCTGCGACGGAACAAATAACCCCATCATAATATAAAAATAAATTGTTTTGTAATACTTTCGGTTAAAGTTTCTTGCAATAGAATAAGAAACAGACGGAACAAAAATCAAAATCAAAATGATGGTTATTACTGTTATTTTAAATGAATTTTTCAAAAAAATCCAGTAATTACTGTTAGTAAACAACTCAATATAATTTTCCAGATTCAGTTTTGAAGGAAGCGCAAAGAAATTTTTTCCGGCCTCCTCCAATGTTTTAAATGAGTTGATCAGCACCATCCAAAGAGGGCATAAAATCAGGAGTAATCCACCGATCAAAATAATATTTCTAAAAAAAAGCCATACTCTTTCGTCATTTCCTGCTTTTATCTTCATCAGTCCGTCCCTCCTTTACTTGTCAGTTTCAACTGCGTAAGTGAGAATATCGCAACAATCACAAATAATATACATGCTTCTGCATTTGCCATGGAAAATCGCATATTTTTAAACGCATCATTATATATCAGAATTCCTATTACTTCTGTTGCCCGGACAGGTCCACCTCCGGTAAGTGCGTACGGAAAGTCAAATGAGGTAAATCC
>CAUCYJ010000122.1:0-8024 GCA_958446945.1 uncultured Lachnospiraceae bacterium
GGTCCCCCAATGATCGGAAACTGTTTTCCCAACAGGAAAGATGGAACTGCCAATGCAGCACACAGCAATACACCTTTCCAGCTTTGTCTCATTGTATTCATAGATACTGCCTCCCTAATGCTGCGCCGCATGGATGGCTGCAATCGTACCATCTGCCACTGCAGTTGAAACTTGTCTTACCTGTTTTACACGAATATCACCAACTGCATAGACACCGGCAAGTTCTGTTTCCATAGTTTCATTTACCGGAATAAATCCATTTTCCAGAGTAAGTTCCTGATATAGCTCTGTATTCGGTACTGTTCCTGCATAAACAAAGATACCACAACCCGGATCCTCGATTGTCTCCACAGCTCCTGTCCGTTCATCGGCAATTTCCAGCGATTCTACCTGATCCACACCATAGACTCCGTGAAGTCTTGAATGAAGCCTAAGTTCCATATTCGGTGTTTGATTTACTTTGTTGCGAAATTCTGCAATACATCCCAACTGCTCTTCAAAATGAATGATTGTCACTTTCGCTGCATATTTAGAAAGATACAGCGCTTCTTTTATCGCTCCATCTGCTCCGCCCACTACATAGACATGTTTTCCAACATACTGCGCGCCATGCTTGGCTGCGTTTAACGCAATTCCTCTTCCGGCAAGTTCCTGTTCTCCCGGTATTCCCAGTTTACGCGGTGAAGTTCCATTCGCAAGAATTACTTTTTCGGCTGTATAGGTGCCGGAGTCTGTTACAATTACTTTCTTTGCTTCTTTTAAATGTACTTCTGTCACTTCTGCCTTTATAATCTCCACACCTGCATCTTCTGCCTGGCATCTCATACGGTCTGCAAATGTTTTTCCCGTTTCATTCTCTACAACTGCTGTATAATGTGTTACAGTCGAAACCTTTCCAATCAGTCCACCCACTTCGTTTTTCTCAATAATTGCTGTTTTCATCCCACGGCTGACTGCGTAAATTCCCGCACTGATTCCTGCCGGTCCTGCTCCGATAATAATTACATCATACATTGTCAATTCCTCCTTAAACGATATTGCATTTCTTTCATTCATAGTTTTTCCTTACACGAATACTATATGATAGTTTTATCATTTTGTAAAATTATAATAAATGATAATTATATAAATTTATCTTATGGTAAAATCGTCCACAAAAAAAGGGCATCCGATGCCCTTTTCTATGATTTCAAAAAAACAAGTTCTTTCGATGAAGAATACGCTTCTGCATACTGATATCCGGATTCCTGAAATTTTTTCACACCTTCCAGTGTGTCAATCTGATTCGCTGCAAGCCAGGCACACATCTGGCCACGAGCCATTTTGGCAAAAGTTCCCTTTACTTTTATCACTCCGTCCACTTCTTCTCCAAAAGTGCATGTGACAAAGGAAATATCTTTCTCTACATACGGAGCAACTGCACGACTGTATTCTTTTGATGCCAGATTCAAAATAACAGCACAATCTTCCGAACGTTTTTCCTGCTTTGCCTCTTCATGAACTTCTTCCGCCAAAATGCGATAGATATCTTCTCCCCAAAACTCGTATAAATCTCGTTTCCCATTGACTTCCAGTTTCGTCTGCATTTCCAAGCGATATGGAACAACACCATCCGCCGCATTTAGTATACCGTAAAATCCGCTTAAGATTTTTAAATGTTTTTGAACATACTCCCACTGCTCTTTTGTAAAAACCTGCGGTGCCATATTAGAAAATGCAAGCCCCTGATAGGTCAGTACAGCTGGAGATAATCCATTCCTTAAATCCATGTGCTGATAACGTATATAGTTTTCTTCTGTAATACGATCATTTGTACGAAACAGTTCTTTGAGTCCAGTTCGGTCAAATTCCCGCATCCGGGCAAGTATCTGTTCCGTCTTATCCAGAAGCGGCGGCAATGATCTGGCTTTCATAAAATCATTTGCCGTTTTCATTTGTTTTGCAGGTGAAATAATGATTTTCATTTTCTTCTCCTTTTCCCGGAGCCTTTCCTTGCAGAAGACAGCAATCTGTCTTCTTACAATTACAAATTCCAGGCTTCTTCATCAATTCGTTTGTCACGAAAATAATATTCTCTGTCCCTATCTCCGATTTCGCGCAGTACCCGGCAAGGGTTTCCGACAGCGACAACATTTGCCGGAATATCTTTTGTCACAACACTTCCGGCGCCGATTACAGTATTATCTCCAATCGTAACTCCCGGAAGAATCACTGCATTAGCGCCAACCCATACATTGTTCCCAATATGAACCGGACAGTTAAACTGCAATGCTTTCTTTCTCAGAGAAGGTTCTACCGGATGTGCTGCTGTTGCAATCGTAACATTCGGTCCAATCATAACATGATCTCCAATAAATACTTCTCCGTCGTCTACAATTGTTAAATTAAAATTTGCATAAAATAAATCTCCAATATGAACATGATGCCCACTCCAGTTTGCATAAAACGGCGGTTGGATGTAACAATCTGTACCGCAGGACGCAAACATCTTCTGCATCAGCTCCTCTCGCTCTTTTACTGCGCTTGACGGTAATGAATTAAACTCTCCAAGCATATCCAGATACGGAAATTGTTCCTCCATAATTTCCTCATCATTTGGATTATAAATCATACCTGAAAGCATACGCTCTTTCTGTGTCATTTTTTCTCCTTCCTTTTATGAATACTGTTTTAAAATGGTATCAATCAATCGGGATGCGTCTCCTCTCGACATCATTTCTAAATCTTTTGAAATTTCTACCCCATACCATCCGGAAAGCTTCTGCAAATACTCCTTCTGCTTCCATGTAATACGCTGTTCCTTCTTCGGTCGATAAAACAATGGCTGCGGTTCAAATAATTTCGGCTCTTTCTCTTGAAAATAATGTCCAAGACAGTGATATAACTTTGCTGTTGCCAATGCGTCATGATAGGCTCTGTGCGCAGCTTGATTCTCAATCTGATAGTGTTCACATAATGCTCCGAGGCTTTTTGACTCCAGATCTTTATGTACCTTTCTCGCAATCTTCAGCGTATCAATTCCGGAATGTTCAAATCTATGGCCGTATTCCTTTGCATAGATTTTCATAAATTTATAGTCAAACATAATATTATGTCCTATCAGCACATTTTCCCCACAGAACTTCATAAAGGTCGCTATAATTTCTTCTGTCGGTCTTGCATTTGCCACCATCTCATTCGTAATTCCTGTCAGATTTGTAATCAATGGAGAAATAGGCTCCGGCGGCTTCACAAATTGCGAAAAACATTCCTGTACTTTTCCATCAATAACTTTCAGCGCGCCAATTTCAATAATATGGTCTTTTGTTTCACTCAGTCCTGTTGTCTCCAGGTCAAATGCCACATACGTCTTTAACAAGCGAAATCCCCCTTTCTGCCGCTTAACAAAGCGCAGCAGCTTTTCTCCCATTATACTGCGATTCAGATTTTAGGACAATCCTGTTTTACATTCTTGTTTCAGAACAATTCTATCCATGATTGTTGAAAATAATTTATAAAATCCAAGTGCATACAACGCACCGCACAAATTATGAAAAATCCGAAAGAAAATTGCTCCATCCACACCGAGGAACGTCATTGCGATTGATATTGCACCCCAGGAATTAAATACCGCCTGCCATCCATAACTTGCCGACAGACCGACTCCGATTCCTCCCAGCACCCCAATATATTCATACATCCATTCCGGCAGTATCATATATAACAGGAGGAATGTAACGCCTCCTAAAATATTTCCCGGAATTCTCCCCTGTATCCTCTTTTTCATGTCTTTCTGAAATGGCACAAGTACAGACATGACCGCAATGGCAGCCCACATCACGCGCGGAAGTCTCAGAAGACCAAAGAGAAAAATAATTGATGAAACCCCAAGTGTCACACAAATCTGCCATCTTGAGCGGGAAGAATTCAGATGAAATTCCTCAAAAATATGACGCAAATTTCTTTTGTAAGTACAATTTCTGTGGTTTCTGTAAAAAACGATTCCCGTCATCAGGCCACCCACAGCCATTGCGCCAATCCTAAGCAGATAACTCCTTCCCGACACATCATATCCATACAACAGAAGATATCCAAGCAGCAATGTGGATTGATTAAACATTACAACATTATGACATCCAAGCAGCATCAATACAAAAATACAGACACTATTCACAAGCAGCTCTGTCAAAAGATTTCCTGCATTTGCCAGACGCGGTCCAAATGTCATAAGCCCCCATATCATCATCAAAGAACTAAGTGCATGAGGCGCGTGAATTCCAAGATCTGCAAATCGAAATGCCATTACACTCAACAGCACCACTACTCCCACAATACTATTATCACTTCCAAAGAGAATACTAAATCCGGTCACAAATGCAACGCAGAATATAAGCGTCAATAATATCTTACATCCATAGACAAAAATATGATATCCTTTTTCTTTTCGGCCTTCTGCCTGTTTGATAAGTTGCTTTGAACCCGCCTGGTTCAATTGCAGTTCCTGATAAAATGTCATTCATGTTCCTCCCTTGTTTCTAAACTTATCGGGGAGGCATTATATCATTCGCTGGCATATTTGTCAATTATTTATGATATGGTTCCCCATTAATGATGCGGTAGCTTCGATAAATCTGTTCCAGCAAAATGACACGCATCAGCTGATGAGGAAATGTCATCTTCGAAAAACTCAACGCATAATCTGATCGTTTCAGCACTTCCTGCCCAAGTCCGATGGAACCTCCGATTACAAAACAAATATGACTGATCCCCTGTATACCTAGTTTTTCTATCTTCCCGGCAAATTCCTCTGAAGAAAGTAATTGCCCTCCGATCTCAAGCGTAATAACAAATGCATCCTCTTTTATATGTTTTAAAATACGCTCTCCTTCCTTATCCCGAATGTGATTCTCTACCACTTCACTGGCCTGATCCGGCGTCTTCTCATCTGCCACTTCCATGATTTCCAACTTACAGTATTTGCTCAGTCGTTTGCTGTATTCTGCAATTGCATCTTTTAAATACTTTTCTTTTAGTTTCCCAACAGTAATCACGGTAATCTTCATTAGCTTTTTCTCCTTTTTTCTTCTGTTTTCTGAATAAAATAGGAAAAGCACAGTCAGAATCTCCCTCTGCTGCGCTCTCTTACTACATTTATAATTGCTTGGTAAAACAGATGATCCTGTTTACAGCTGAAAATCCTGATCTGACATGAAATGAAAAACCATCCGCATTGCTCAATTCGCAATCACTGGCAAATTCTGTACATCCAAAGTTTCTAGCCCATCTTTCGCACGCCTCCAGAAGTTCTGTTCCTATGCCTTCATTACGTCTTTCTTCCCGAACAAAAATTCCTTCCAGATAGCCAACCGGAGAAGTCTCTGTTCCTTCCACATAATCTGTACGGAGACTGCACTGTGCAAACCCATTCGGAATATCTCCATCCCAATTCAGAAAAATCACACAACTCTTTTTAGAAATATATTCTTCCATTTCATCTTTCAACTCATCAATCGTGTGTTCCGGCCATAATTCAAATGCCAATTCTGCTATATCATATAGGTCACTTAATTCTGCTTGTTTTACCATTTTTATTTCCTCTTTAATCCTTTTAACCTTTCTTTATCTTCCCTGGTAACCCGATAGGATTCCCTAATTTTCTGAAGCGCTTTATTATGCGTAAAAACATCTAACGTTTCTTCCTTTAAAAAAATCTCTGTCTTCTCCGGGAATTTTACATAACAGACAGAAACTGCCCATGCTACTGCCATTTTTACGTAATACGCCTCATTGCGAAGTGCTGAAAAATGCTCGAACAGGTAATCGATATACCTTTCATTCACAAAATAATCCAGAAACGAAACTACCGCAAAACGAATCTCATATTCCCGATCACTTGAGAGATATTTACACAGATATTGATACCAGAACTCCTGATCCTTCTCCATGAAACGATAGGTGACACAGCAACTGTCACAAACTGCCCAATTATCAATCTTCGGCACAAACTTATCTAGCCATCTGCATCGTTCTTCATCACTCATCCGTGCATATCCAATAATCAGTCCCTGCAGCAGAAGTTCTTCGTAATATTCCGGCGCCGTTTCCAGATAAGAATAGAACGATTCTCTTGAAAGTCTTTTCGCAAATGCTCGCAGTACTGGCATTCTCACTCCGATCATAGGTAAAATTTCTCCCGGAACAAGTGAACGATTAAACTCTCGATAAGCTTCATCTGCAAGTTCGTGAAGTTCTTCTCGAATTGCTTCTGTCATAACATATTTTCCTTTCCTTCGACTGTTACTATATTACCATAGACAAACTTTTCACGCAATGGGAAAGTGTTTTATTGACCTCATTTTTAAAAGAGTGTAATATACTGTTTAGATCGTTTTATAAAGGAGACTTACATATGAGATTTAAAGGGAAGATTGCAGCTTGGTGGTATATATTTCTACTTTTAGGAAATGCTATTTGTATTTGGGTTATTTTTTCAAAACAGACCTTTTGGGGAATTCTGGGAGGGGCGATAGCCTGTATTATGTTTGATGTGTTATTCGTGCCGACAATTATAAATAATTATGTCGAACTGAGAAATTCTACCCTTCAGATTGTTTTTGGACTATCCAGCCAGTCCATTCCTTATCGTGATATCTCTCTTATAGCAGAAAGCCGCAATCCAATGATGTCAACTGCTGCCTCTCTCGACAGACTATATATTATGTACGAAGGCGGAAGCGTAATGGTGTCTGTTCGCGAAAAAGACGCTTTTATAAAAGAATTATTGCGTTATAACAACAAAATACAGTATATAAAAAAATAAGATTTTCAACCTTATCCAAGAAGTACATTTTTAATAGATATAAAGACAGGGCAGGATTTTGATAAATCCTGCCCCAATTCTATTTATCCATATTTAATATCTGACTATTTGTTGGAAAGATATTCGTGAATACCTTTTGCTCCTGCCTTACCAGCACCCATAGCAAGGATAACTGTTGCAGCACCTGTAACAGCATCTCCACCAGCATAAACACCTTCTTTTGTTGTCTTACCAGTTTCTTCTTCTGCTACGATACATTTCCATTTATTTACTTCCAAACCTTCTGTTGTAGAAGAAATTAATGGGTTTGGTGATGTTCCAAGAGACATGATAACTGTATCTACATCAATTACAAACTCAGAACCGTCAACTTCTACCGGACGTCTTCTTCCGGATGCATCCGGCTCGCCGAGTTCCATCTTAACAACTTTCATACCACTTACATTACCATTCTCATCCACAAGGATTTCTTTTGGATTTGTAAGAAGATCAAAGATAATTCCTTCTTCTTTTGCATGATGAACTTCTTCCACTCTGGCCGGAAGTTCTTCTTCACTACGACGATATACAACATGCACTTCTGCACCGAGACGAAGCTCAGTTCTTGCTGCATCCATAGCTACGTTACCACCACCAACAACAGCAACTTTTGTTCCTGCTGCAATTGGAGTATCATAAGAATCATCAAACGCTTTCATTAAGTTACTTCTTGTCAGATATTCATTTGCAGAGAACACACCATTCGCATTTTCTCCCGGAATACCCATGAATTTCGGAAGACCAGCTCCTGAACCGATAAATACTGCCTCGAATCCTTCTTCTTCGATCAACTGATCGATTGTTGTAGATTTACCGATAACAACATTTGTCTCGAAAGTAACACCTAATTCTTTAACTTTTTCAATTTCTTTTGCAACAACGTCAAGTTTCGGTAAACGGAATTCCGGAATACCATATACTAAAACGCCGCCCAGTTCATGAAGCGCCTCAAACACTGTTACTTCATAACCTAATTTTGCAAGGTCACCGGCACATGTAAGACCTGCCGGGCCAGAACCGATTACAGCAACTTTATGTCCGTTTGTTTTCTCAGCTTTCTCCGGTTTGATATCATGCTCTAACGCATAGTCAGCAACAAATCTTTCAAGTTTACCGATAGAGATCGGCTCACCTTTGATACCACGGATACATTTTCCTTCACACTGTGATTCCTGAGGACATACAC
>CAUCYJ010000123.1:0-7979 GCA_958446945.1 uncultured Lachnospiraceae bacterium
AAAAAATTTCAGAAACCTCTGTGCAGCCTCTTTTTTTCTGGTATCTTCTGTACATGTCTCTGACAATGCCCAGTAAGCATTATTTCTCGTCAAAGCCGTAAGATGTCCATTGTCATTTCCCAGAAAAAACCATCCCAGACGATAAGTTACCGGATCCTGATCTTCTGGAATTTCCTCTCCCAGAGGAGTTTTATCCGATTCTGTAGACATTGGATATGCATCTATTATCTTGGTAAAAAGCCAGGGTCCCGCATATATCATTGCAAACTGATTTTCCGTCATTCTGGTTACAATCTGGTTCTCTGTCATATTTTCCGAATCTTCCAGAATATATCCTTTTGAAAAAAGTTCCTTTAAATCTTCTAACATATGTATGGATTCTGCACTTGTAAATTTCACGCTTCTCTCTTTTCTCATTTCCAACCAGTCCGGATTCTCTTCCATAATATCTTTCTGGAAGAAATAATTAAGCCAGTATGTCATATTTTCTTCCTGATTACCACCAATCGCCAATGGACAAATTCCTTCTGCCTTCAACGTATCACAAATTTGAATAAATTCTTCATAAGAATTCGGTATTTCCAGACCATATTTTTTAAATATATTTTTATTATAAATTACACCATTTGTGGTCGCATATATCGGCAGACCATAACTCTTTTTATTAATCACAATTACATTGGTCACCATATCACTTACCTCTGCATCAATTGCCCCCAACTTTCCCGCATCAGCAAACGCATCAACATTTTCCAGCTCAAAAATATCAGGAAATTCGTCCAGTGCCTCCTTTACCTTAAGTTCGTTTTCACAGTTTGCTTCTCCTGAATTTTCTGTGTTAATAATAATATCAGGGTTCTGTGCCATAAACTCATCGCATAAAGTTTCCATCGCTGCCACCCATGTTACATCTGAACCAGAATACAAAAGTGAAAGTTCAACTATATCCTCTATACTGTCACTGTCTTCTGCCTTTACCTCTTTCATATTTGCACTCCCGATTAAGCTTCCTATAAGAATCACAATAAAAAACATACCTTTTTTTATTCTCATTTACATAATCTCTCCCTTTAAGTTTCTATCATTTTCAAGACTATATCTGATGTTTCTGGTGTCAGTTGTCATATTTCGTGCATGAAGTCCCCTATATGCAGACGGTGTAAGTCCATAAAATTTTTCAAAAGTATAAGAAAAATGCTGTCTGCTGTTATATCCGGAAGCAAATGCAATATCCGTAATTCCAAAACTACTATTGCAAAGCAGAAATACTGCCTGCTCCAATCTTTTCTGGTTTATATAATGATTGATCGTACATCCTATCTTGTCTGTAAACAATGCCTGAAGATATGATTTGTTAATATCCACATATGCCGCAATTTCTGGTATGCTGATTTCTTCCAGAAAATGTTTATCTATATAATCACAAGCTTTTTTCAAATAAATAACTCCTTGTGTGTTCTTCTTTAAGCTTATACAATATGTTAATTCTACCATCGTTCTACTAAGCAGAAGTCCAAAAAGAAACTCTTGATCATCCACCTTATTCTGGCTTTTCTGAAGATAGGAGAGCAAATCTTTTATTGCATATCCAAGACTTCTTCCATCATTTGCAGCGATATATCCCTGTGGCATCTGAAAACATTTCTGAAAATCCCGAATCTTCTCAAGCAAGATTTCTGCCTCCACTGCCGTTTCTTCTGAGGTCAGCGCAAACTCCAAATTCAATACAGAACACGGCCTCCCCTCTGTAATTTCCAGTTGATGCTGTATTCCGGGCAAAATATAAATAAACTCACTGGATTTCATTCGTAACCATTCATTCTGACAAAAAATCCTGCATTCTCCCGACGTTACATACATAATTTCAAAACTATCATGAGCATGACATTTCATATGATATTTTACCAACGATAACGCATAAAATGCAGTTACTTTAAAATACTGTTTCTCTTTTTGAAATATTCGATACATGACCAACTCTCCTTGTGTACCAATAAATTGATTTCCTGAACAATCTCGCATCTATAACAATCCTAACACATTTTTTGCTTTTTTACATCACACTCAAAAATTAAATGCGATAATATCTTGCATTTCATTATACAGCCGATAATAACTGTCACCAAACTTCTTAATAGACTATATACTGTAAAAAAACACAGGAGGGATTTTTATATGAGTTTTAAAATTGCATTTATTGGTGCAGGAAGTCTTGTATTTGCCAGAACATTATTTACAGATATTATATCTGTACCTGAATTTCACAATATCGAAATTGCCTTCACTGACATTAATCCGGACAATCTTGAAAAGACAAGAAAATTATGTCAGAGAGATCTGGACGCAAACAATATTCCAATCAAAATTGAAGCAACAACCAATCGTCGTGACGCCTTCAAAGATGCACGTTATATTGTTAACTGTGTGCGTATCGGTGGGCTTGAAGGATTTGAAACAGATGTAGAGATTCCATTGAAATATGGAATAGACCAATGTGTAGGGGATACCTTATGTACTGGTGGAATTATGTATGGACAGCGTGTTATCGCAGAAATGCTGAACTTTTGTAAAGACATTCGTGAAGTTTCCGAACCTGGAGCAATCATGCTGAACTATTCCAATCCAAACGCAATGGCTACATGGGCCTGTAACAAATATGGAAAAGTCCGCACTATCGGACTTTGCCATGGCGAAATTCACGGAGAACAGCAGATTTCAGAAGTTCTTGGTATTCCAAGAGAAGAGCTGGATGTCATCTGTGCCGGAATCAATCACCAGACCTGGTACATTTCTGTAAAACATAATGGAGAAGATATGATTCCTAAACTTCTGGCAGGATTCGAAGCGCATCCTAAATTCAGTCAAGAAGAAAAAGTCCGCATTGATATGTTAAAACGTTTCGGATACTATTCTACCGAATCCAATGGACATCTCTCCGAATATGTAGCCTGGTACCGCAAACGCCCTGATGAAATCAAAGACTGGATTAATCTTGATAACTGGATAAACGGCGAAACTGGTGGATACCTCCGTGTTACACGAGAAGAACGTAACTGGTTTGAAACAGATTTCCCGAAGATTCTGGCAGAACCAGCAAAAAAATTAGATGGTTCTGAACGAAGCAAAGAACACGCTTCTTATATTATTGAATCTCTGGAAACAGGACGTCATTACAGAGGACACTTTAATATTATGAATGAAGGATGCATCACAAATCTTCCATGGGAATCGGTAGTTGAAGTTCCCTGTTATGTAGATGGAAACGGAATCAGCATTCCTAAAGTAGGTGACCTTCCACTTGGCTGCGCAGCAGTATGCTCACAATCAATCTGGGTACAAAAGCTGGCAGTTGAAGCTGCAGTTCATGGCGATATACAGCTTCTGAAACAGGCAGCTATGATGGATCCACTGACAGGTGCTGTATGCAACCCACCTGAAATCTGGCAGATGATTGATGAAATGCTGGTCGCTCAGGAACAATGGCTTCCACAGTACACAGAAGCAATCAAAGCGGCCAAAGAACATCTTGCAAATGACCCGCTGATTCCAACAAAAGATTACCATGGTGCTGCAAGGCTCCGCGAAAAAACCCCTGAAGAAGTAGCCGCAGAACGCGATGCACGTAAAATCACAGCCTGATTTTTCCAGAATGCTAATATACGAAAAATATACAAAATACAGCATGCTTATTAATACATATATCCTTCTAAATACAAAAGCTGACACATTCATCTGTGCCAGCTTTTTGTATTTTATCTGTAAATTTATATCAAATAATTCCCTGTCACTTCTCAGAAACAATTTATACTGTTTCTAATACTGGCAAAGCCCTGCCCTATGCATATTGCATTTTTTAACCGAATCAAGTAAGTCCCCTGCTTCAATTGCAAATATCCGCTTGACTTGAAACGTATGACTTACTTATTTTTAATCAGTCTATAGCAATTAAAACAGGAAACTTTCTCAGTTCAGCTAAAATCTCGTACGTTTATTCACATATTTCGCCTTATACTTAGAATAAACAATCGTCTGATCCTTATACAATCCATAATATCCCGAAGCCGCATAGCTGATAGAAACCGCAATCAGATAAAAGGAAACGCCCTTAAATCCAAACATCTCAAATGCGATCAGAATCGATGTAATCGGGCAGTTCGTTACTCCGCAGAATACTGCTGCCATTCCACATGCCGCGCATATAGACGGGGAAAGTCCCAGCCAGTTTCCCATCATACATCCAAAAGTAGCTCCTATACAGAACGAAGGAACAATTTCCCCGCCTCGGAATCCTGCACGCATTGTCAATGCAGTCAGTACCAGTTTCCAGAAGAAGTCCAGAGGTCTTGCCTGTCCTTCCTCCACTGCCTTCTCAATCAGCTCTGCACCTGCGCCCATATAATCTGAAGTTCCCAGAAGTAATGTAATTCCAATCACCAGACAGGATCCCACAACTACACGCACATATGGATTCTTAAACCACCTTCCATATGCTCCGGCAACTCCATTCAGCACCATACAGAATACAATACTAATCACTGCACATCCAACAGCGATAGCACCCATTTTCAAACCCGTTTCAATAGTCAGCTTCGGAATATCCACTACATGAAAAGTCTCCGGTGTAACTCCCATTCCTGCCGCAAATCCGGATGCAACCAGGGAAGCAATCATACAAGGCATCAAAGCTGTATAATACATCACTCCTACACTGACTACCTCCAGTGCAAAAACAGCCGCAGCCATCGGTGTTCCAAACAATGCAGAGAATGCTGCACTCATACCACACATAACAATTACATGTCGGTCTTCCTCATCCAGATGAATCCAACGTCCAAGCTGATTGGCAATACTTCCACCAAGCTGTATTGCCGCACCTTCACGTCCTGCAGAGCCACCTGCCAGATGCGTAAGTGCTGTAGAAATGAAAATCAGAGGTGCAGATAAAATCGGCACATCGTCCTGTGATCTCACAGTAGAAAGCACCTGATTCGTACCTCCATCATCCTTACCAAATTTCTCATACAGGTATACAATAATTAATCCCATCACCGGAAGCAGATAGAACATCCATTCATTTTCTTTCCTGCAATTTGTCACACTCTTCAGCACAAAAGAAAACAGTGTACTCGCCGCTCCTGTAATACATCCTACAAGTACCGCGATCATCAGCCATTTTACAAGATTTCCCACATCACGCTGAATCTCACTACTATAATATTGAAGCTTTTTTTTCAGTAAGCTTTTCGCTTCCGTACTTTGTTCTTCCGTGTCATTCTCCTGATCTGCACGCTTTTCCTCTTTCTCCATTTCCCCCTCTTACCTTTCCTTATTATTTTACATACAAATTTGCTATTTCTATTTTAGCATACATTTTCCATATCTGCCAGAAAGATAAGACAGAGAAAATAAAGGTTATTGGAATTATATGTTACTGTTCACTCCGTTCACAGTAACGTAGCCAAAATTCATTCCAGATTGCCTGCGGCAATGGAATTTTGGCTTGTATGTCTCGGGATTTTGGCATATTCATGCCAAAACACCTCGCGGAATAGTGGTGTGTGAACAGTAACAATTATATTACTGCTCACTCAGGCGTAGATTCACAATTGTATCCGATAACTTACTTAATTCGTTTAAAATGCAGTACATATATTAACGTTTTTCCCAACGTCTTCCTTCTCTGCAAAAGGTCCGGGAATTACCTTGGCACCTCTGTGTCCTCCAAAGTAATCGGTATCAAATGTTATCGGTGTTCCATCCGGATTTTCGAAGAATTCTTCCGGCTCAAAAGCTTTTCCCAAAACTTCTGTATTGATCATACGTCCGGAGAAATCTTCAAGAATCTCATATATATTTGTATCCAGGAAATATTTTCCGTCTTTCTCTGTTAATTCTACCTTCACATTCTCAGAAGAAACGAACCCATTTTTCTCATGTTTCCATGCCTTTGCACCATTAAGATAAACATTTCCTTCACTCCATACCGGTAAATGATCAAAATGAACTGATTCCAGTTTCTTCATGTCTGCAGGTTTTGTAAAATCAAACTGTGAAATCCATTCATCATACGTTGGATACTCATCAAACATCCAGGTTCCGACTTTTCTGTTTTCAGAATCAAATCCATCATCAGAATCATGCATTGTAATAAAATCTTCTGAAGGCCATTTCTGGACGAAAATATTATTATAGAAACGATCATCTCCATGAAGTATAGTCATAAATCCCATAACCTCTGTACGATGAGGCATATGATATGGTGTATAACGCCAACTGGTTCCTTCGCCTACACAAGTTAAAGCACCGCAGATCAGATTATGTACCATAGCAACACCCTGAGTAGCAAAACGCAGGCTGGCATCTGATAAAAGGATATTGTTATCAATAAGAGTAGGACCATGACCTACTTCAACAAAAATATCCTGGCACATCATGCCACCTTTCAACTGTTTAGCAAATGCCGGACGCTGATTGTCATGGAGCAGGTTCTGAGAAAGTCGTGTACCTTGAGCTTCCCAATCACACCAGATTCCCATAGTACAATGATGAATATGATTTCTTCTCATAATAACATCAATTGCAGCATGCATTTTAATTCCGGCAATTTCTGCTCCGCCCAATTCCATCATATTGTTGATATGGTGAATATGATTATCCTCAATAATACTGAATACACCACCCATACGCCCGATAATACCACCCTGCTCACAGTGGTGGATATTGTTTCGGCGGATAATATGACTTCCTACTTTTTCCTTAAGCCAGCCATGATACTGTCCACGGCATACCGCGTCTCTTTCCATTTGAGTTGGACTCTTAACATATTTATTAGTAAAATAATGATCATTTTCCGGATCATAATATTTTCCAAGAGAAATTCCTGCACATTTGCTGTTAGAAATTTCGCAGTCCTCAATGATCCATCCTTTACTCCAGTGAGGCCCGATCATGCCATCCTGATAAGCTGCAGGCGGTGCCCAAGTAGTTGCTGCTTTTGTAACTACGAAACCACTGACTGTGATATATCCAACACCTGTTTTTGATGGCATAAAGCATTCACGGCGTACATTAATTTCTACATTTTCCTCATTTGGATCTGCTCCATGAAAATTCGCATAAATTACTGTCTCATCTTTTTCCTGATCCTGTTCTGTGTACCATTTATAAGTAGATTCCTCCGGAACCCAACTACACTCATAAACCTCGGCTTTAATACATTCCTCTACACTTCCAGCCTCATAAAGTGCTCGGTTATTAAGATATACACATCCTGTATGTTTGTCAGCTTTAGCAAAATACCAGTCTCCATATACCATAGTTGTATATGGATTATAGTTGCCAAAAAGACTGTTCGCAACACGGCATACCCATACGTTTTCCTTATAAGGAACCCATGACTGAATTCGTTCTGCTCCGGTAATAACTGCCCCAAGAGTCTCTACACTCCTGTAAGTAATTCTGGCATCCTCTCTACCCGCATGAACAGGATCTACATATTCCCGATAAACTCCAGGAGCTACCCAAACTTCATCCCCCGGCTGTGCAATTTTTGCTGCATCATTAATATGACGAAACGGCATCTGTTCTGTACCATTACCATCATGACCAGCATTTACATTTACATAAATCTTCATGAAAAACCCTCCCATATATGTTTCTATTATAGCAGTCCTCGTAAATAATGCATTTAAGACAGTTCAGCATGATTTCACACTCTGATGGGCTGGATTAAGATGTATTATTTTAGAGGATTAATAGATTCTATAAATTTTGCTTATAATTTTAAAACCCATTTTCCTGCAAGACAATATATTTTTAATCCCACTTTCTATAATTTTCTATGTAAATGGTCAGAAGTTTCAGACATTCCTTTCTATAGATTTTTGCACACAAAAAAACCAGCTAGATGATAGCTGGTTTTTACTGTACCTTCAAAACTACATACATGTTGACATTTCCTTGAGATTCATTCTTCCTGC
>CAUCYJ010000124.1:0-7977 GCA_958446945.1 uncultured Lachnospiraceae bacterium
TGCTCGGCTGCTTCTTTTCCTGCTGAACGCAAGCCTTCTTTTACCGATATCTGCAGCGTCATTATTTCAATAAGATACAGCATGCATACAAGTGCCAGAAAGAAAAATGGTACAATTAATGCCGTTTCAAGCGTGATGCTTCCCGGCAAAGAGGCAAATATAGATGCCTTTTTCACAGATTTGTGGGAAGATTTCCTCTTAGTTAGAGATATGTCGGCGTCTTTCTCCTTTCTTAATATTATTTTATTTTGTTTGCGTAAATATATGGATGAAAAAGGCATCCGTATTCACCTCCTTACCGGTACTCATAATACGTTTTAAACTGATAGCTAATTCCTCGCCGAAATGTACATGTTGTACGCATCTCAATTTTATTTACAGATTTGTCTGCCCGAAAATAATCCATTTCTTCCTGCTTTCTCAGATTTATTTCCAACATATCAATCGCGCGCATCCTCATTGTTTCTTTTTCTGTTACTGCGTAAAACATCCGCAAGTAATCTTCGTATCCGATTCCGTTCTCTTCTTTTGTTTCTTCCTGTGTTTGAGCATCCGGAATCAGAATTTCTGAAAATTCTGTCCTCCAACTGCTGTCTGTCTTCCAGAAAATACATTTCTCTCCTGCCATTAATATCCGAAGATCCGCAACTGTTTCTCTGTAAGACCACACAAGCAGCAAAGCATGTTTTAATACTTCTGTCAGCTCCGGCATGAGAATTACTGCACTAAGTGCTGCCGCCCATGTCTGTGCTTTAGCGCACCGCTGCGCATCTGAAAGAAGAAACGCATAATTTAATGCAAGGCGAATTCCCTGTATTTTCCTTAATACTCTAGTAAGATTTTCCGCATCCTCATCTGTTCCTTCTAGAATATACTCCATCTCATACGCCAATCCATTTCCGCATTCTTCTCTTTCTGTGACTCCATTATTATAATGACGAAGCATATATTCTCCGAATAAAATATCTGATATCGTTTCATTTCCCAAAATCTGATCTAAAAATTCTCCTCTTCCGCTTAACAATCTCCGTCCGCTTGGCAGCTCAGATGTGTTCACTCGTTTTTGGGAGATTTGTTTTGACTCTGGAAGAATCTTCTTCAGAAAATCATCATTTCTCATTTGGATAACATCTGTAAACGGGTTTTCTTCAGACGGCATCGCCTCTTCTACTTCTTCCAATGCTTGATCCAATTCTTCTTCTCTGTCGGTATACTGCTCTTCCTGTTCTTTCCACAACTCTTCCATCTTCGGAATTTGCTCTAAAACACCATGACCAATCTCTGTCTCCATCCAACGAACTGCCTGCTCATAAAACGCCTGTCCGTTATGATCTGTCAACATTTGAATCTTTTCAATTTCATGCTTTGCTTCCATTCCGGCATAATAATTAAGACGGTCACATATTTTTTTCTCTTCATAAGCATCGCTTTCATAACTTCCATCTAATGAGAAAATATGATACAACTCAAATAGTTTACTGTGATATTCAGCAAATACCGAATCCATTGCAAGACTGACATCTGCTCTTTTCTCACTCTTCATCCCCTGCAACGATGCACTTTCCAAAATTCCGCCGATAAACGAAAGAAATATAACAAATATTAAGCTGAGAAATACTGTCATTTCTGCATGTACACTGCCAGATAAAAACTTAAATTCCTGAACTTTCATTAACAATTTTTTGAAAAATAGAATTTACGATACTTGTCAGCTGTGATTTAAAGATTAGTACAAGACCGATCAGTACCACCAAAATCAGCAATACTTCTACAACACCAATCCCATGGTCTTCTTTCAAATTTTCAATACTTTGTTTCCATCTAATCCATAACATATTCATACACATTCTCCCTTCATTTCCAAATTTCTCCACATTCCTAGACGCTCATAGAAAAAAATGCCGGCACTACAACTATCAATAGTACCACTCCAAGCATTAGAAACATTGGCATCAAAAGCTTCGTTCCCGCTTCTTCTCCCTGTTGTTTTGCCTGTCGTTTTCGATCTGCAAATGCAATCGCAGCTTCCGTTCTCAATAATATTCCCATCCCCTTCGCACCTTTTTTCAGATTTTGAGACAGCATTGCGCCAAATTTCATATAAGCTGACGTTTTACATCGCATTCCGAATCTTTCATAACACTCTTCTTCCGGAATCCCACTTTGCATTTCCCGAAGCGTACAGCGCATTTGCCGTATTAATTCTCTATCACTTTGTTCCGAGCTTTCTACAATCATCCTCCATGCTGCTCTTACTGTCATTCCGGCGCCTGCCAACAACGTAAACTGATGTAATAACTCCGGATAATCAAGTATCAGTTGTTCTTCTTTCTCCTTTCTCTGTTTTTCTTCCTCCTGACGTGTCAGCAGTAAAGAAATTGCTGCCGCTATCACTCCAATTCCCAGTACAGGAACAGCTCGCCCTTCTGTCTTCTTCTGCCATGTAACCTTTCTTCCCCCTACTTCCTCAGGAAGTTCCAAATATCTTTCGCTTTTTTGATCTCTGCCCGCATCTTCAGCTGCCTTTTTTGCATTTTGGGCAAATACACTTAACTTTTCTCTCGGGTATACTACAACCGTTTTCTCATAAACCGCTTCTTTCTCCTGGCATTTCATATATCCTGTAATCCATACTTGTGTTCCTGTCTCTTCCGGTGAAAGAATATTTCCCTGAAGGTCGATTACATCATATCTGTTAAATTCCCAGCGAACAGCGATTTCCATTCCCGGCACTTTTGTCGGCAGGACAAGTGGTTTTCTAATTTCTTTTTCAGAATGATTTTCACCAAGAATCACTTGATCTATCTCATCTCTCGCCTTCGGCCACAACTCTTCCAGTTCCTTTTCCGTATATGTCTGAGGTTGTATTTCTATGATAACCTTTTCTCGTTCTCCGCCTGCCTCTACATATAATTCTTCTGTTTTCTTTGCACCACCATAACCATTTCGTTCAATTTTTCCACCATTACTTAAATCTGCCGATTTTTTATCCACAAAATATAGTGCGACTGCAAGTACGGCTGTGCATAAAAGAATTATTCCTGCCCGGAGGACCTCTTTCCTTCCGATCCAACGCTCTTTCTTTTGTTCTCTCTGCTTTCGTATATATATTTTTTCTCCCTCCTTCAAAATTCTTTCTAAACCTCAATCTCAATAATCCGCTTTCCCCACAGAAATGCCGACACATATACTGCCAAACATATCGTCATAAATATCATTCCAAAAGCTGTCCCATACAACATTTCCATAAATTGCGGAAAACACAATTTCATGTATGCAATCATCCCCGCCGGAATTCCCGACATCACATAAAATTCCATTTTCTTCGCTGCGTAAACTACTTCAATTTCTTTCTTCACCTCCATCCGTTCACATAGCTGACGAATCGCATTCTGCAGAATCTCTACAAGATCCCCTCCGTTTCTTCTTGCCAGTACCATTACTGTAGTAAATGCCCTTACATCTTCATGCCCGGTCCTTTTCGCTAATCCTTCCAACACCTGCTCTGCCGGAATATTCATTTCTAATTGTCTTCTCATATATTGGAGTTCTCTGTTTATACAACACTGGGATGGATACAACTTATCCAGATCTTTCTGTGCCTGGAGCAATGCATTTTCCACAGAATATCCAAGTTTTAATGCATTTGCTACTGCCTGCATCATATCTTTTAACTGTACTCCAAACTCTCTCTTTCGTTTTTTTTCTAATTCTTTGCGATAGTATAAAAGATAGACTACCGTAAATGGCAGAAACAAAAATACTCCGGCTCTGCTGCCATAACAAAGATATCCGGTTACTCCTGTAAATGCTGTTCCCTGCACGATACCTTTTAATACTTCTCTCTTACGAATATCCTGCTGCCAATAATTTTTCTCTCTGGGTAAGCGCACCGCATTTCACCAACTTTCCACAAATCTTCCCTGAGCTAACGGATTCTTCCACAAATTCATACAACTTATTCACACGAATCCCCTCCTCCACACAATCAAGTACTTCAACAATCTCTGCCACCTTTCTGCTCTTATCCCGGAATCTGCTCAAATGCACTATGATATCCACACCGGAGGCAATCTTTCTCTGAATTGCCAAAAGCGGAATGTTAAGTCCAGTCAAAATCATTGTCTCAAGCCGCATCAACATATCCTGCGGGCTATTGGCATGTCCGGTACTCATAGATCCCGGATGTCCTGATGACATTGCTTCAATCATAGAAAATGCTTCAAATTGGCGCACTTCCCCAACTAAAATCCTGTCTGGACGCATCCGAAGAGCTGACTTAAACAAATCCTGAATTGTAATTTCTCCAATCCCTTCCACATTGGCGTTGCGCGCCTCCAGACGCACAAGATTTCGGATTCCCTGTATCTTAAGCTCTGCGTTATCTTCAATTGTAATAACTCTCTCGTCTTCTGGAATAAACTCTGACAATGCATTTAGAAATGTGGTTTTCCCGCTTCCGGTTCCTCCACTAATAAAGATGTTATACTTTGATTTAACAAGAAGTTTTAAGAATTCTGCTGTTTCTTCATCAAGCGCACCCCAACACACAAGTTGCTGCATGGTTACTGCCTCTTTTGGAAATTTTCTTATTGTAACAATCGGTCCATTCAAAGCGGTAGGACTTAATACGACATTTACCCTGGATCCATCCGGCAACCTGGCATCCACAATAGGCGATGCTTCATTGACAATCCGGTTCGCTCCGGCTACAATCTGCTGAATGACATCCTCCAATTTCTTTTTCGAATAGAAGTGTCTCTCTGCCTCATAAAGCTGTCCGTGTTTTTCCACAAAAATCTTCTCTGTACCGTTAATCATAATCTCTGTTACTTCTTCATCTTCCAGAAATTCCTGGATAATATCCAATTTCCGAAAAGTATTAAATAATTCTTTTCCGATAGATGCCTTTTCTTTCAGTGGAATAAATTCCCGGCTGGAATGCAGTTCTAATATCTCACGAATCATTTCTGCCAACATATCATCTTCCACTTCTTTCGAGAGATCTATCTCATTCAAAATCTCTTCTTGGATTTCTTCTATCCATATATTTCTTTTCCTCTGTTCCACTCTTCTCCTTCCCTACCGGTCTTATTCTTCCGCAAACCGGATTCGTTCCAACAAATGTGCTTTTCCCATCTGCCGCATATTCACCTGAAACTGTAATATCCGCTCTTCTTCCTCTTCGTTGGATGCATTCTGCATATAAATTTCCTTGCAAAGTTCCAACATGGAAAGAAGGCCCTGCACACATTCTGAAAGATCCAGAAGAATTACTTCAAACTTACTTTCTGAACAAATCTGTTCAAGTAATGTCTCCCACTCTTCCCAGGCTACCATTTTCAGATCTTCTCCATTTTCCATCGGCATTACCACTGACATTCCATCTATATGACGGCATATCGTTCCTGCCCGAATTCCCGTCTTTTGATCACCCTGTCGAATGTAATAAATAAGTTCCGATAATCCTCGGTAATTTTCTTCTTCCTGATACCATCCTGAATAAGGCTGAAAATTAAGATAAAGCACTTCTTTTTTTCTGGCAATCTCTTTTCCAAGCGCCAAAGCCATTCTCGTCTGTGCTGTGCTCTGCACCGGAGAATAGAAACCAATTATGCGTCTTTCTTTACTAACAAGCCGAAATAATGATGCCTCCTGCCATTCAAGACACTTTTCCAAAATCTCTCGCAAAATATCTTCCGCCGGCTGATACTTCCTGACAGCTGTTTCTCTTTCTGCAAGATCGCATTCTCCTTCCCCAACTAGAACAAAACAGTGATCACAATCAATCTTCTCACGTTCTCTTAAAGAAAATGTCTCGCCAATCAGCAGAATATAGATTCTTTGTCTTTTCAAAAACTCCACTGCCTCTTCTACCGAAGAAAGCCATCGAACTTGCACATAGAATTCTGCATGTGCCTGCACCCGCTCCATAAAACGAATTCCATACTCTCGTTCGTTGTCGCAGATTACAAAATTTTTCTCCTCCAAGCATGTCCTCCTTTCTCTTTTGTATTCGCGTAATCTGGAAATTCTTACTGAACATAAAGACTTAAAAATAGATAAATGAACTTAGATAAAATAGATAAATAAGAATTTTAGAAATTACTTGTAGGCATATTATAGCACAAGAAAATTTCTTGTCCATAACCTTTTCACAGTTTCTTCAACTTTGTGAAAGTCTCACAAAATTTGATAGAACAAAATCGCATAAAGGAGCGCAACCCCAGGAATTCCAAGGACTGCGGATGTCAAAAGCGACACCGGATTCATACCAACTGCAACCGGAATCTGCTGAGATTCCAAATATAAATTTAATCCATAAATTATTGCCATACCCACAATTGCCCGCACTATGAAATGTATTGCTATCGAAAATCCTCGTCTCTCTGACATAATTTTGTCACCTTTTTTCTTTCTTGATCTATATATATGTGAAGTATTGGTATTTTATACACATTTTGACACATACTACAGTTACAAATACTTACAGAAAGGAGCTGTCATGGGAATTTTTCATAAAAAGCAGACACTTCCGCCAGATCAGAAGCTTCTCTTTGACGAAATCAATAAAGCAAAAACACAAATAGAGCTGGCACAGATTAACTTTCAATCTGCCCTTGATCCCGATCTTATCGATTACTATATTTTCGAGGGAAATGCAGCCTGGAAACGCTATTGCTTTCTGCTGCGACAGGCTCGTCTGCAATAATAAAAAAATCTCCCAAAATAAAGAAATGTCTTTCTGACACAGACATTTCCCATTTGGGAGATTTTTTAATAAACTTATACTTGAATCTTAATTTCTCTTCCGCTGCGCTCATAAGCGCGAATCTTTACGTCTGCTGCGCGCATCATTCGCTTAGAACCAATGACTGACGGCGTATCTGCATACTTATCACAATCATAAATTACTTCTTTGATTCCACTCTGAATAATCGCTTTCGCACATTCATTACACGGAAACAGCGATACATACAATTTAGATCCTGCCAGACTTCCTCCGGTATAATTCAAAATTGCATTCAATTCACTGTGTGTCGTATAGAGATATTTTGTTTGAAGCGGATCTTCCCCTTCTCTGTCCCACGGAAATTCATCGTCCGAACACCCCATAGGAAATCCATTATAGCCAACTGACAAAATACGATTTTCCTGACTTACAATACAGCATCCCACCTGAGTATTCGGATCTTTTGAACGCATACTGGACATCTTCGCAATTCCCATGAAATACTCGTCCCAGGAAATATAGTCGCTACGTTTTGGCATTTCTGCCACCTCCATTATTTTGTTCCAAAAATACGGTCTCCTGCATCTCCAAGGCCCGGCACAATATAGCCGTGATCATTTAATTTCTCATCCAATGCTCCAATATAAATGTCCACATCAGGATGACATTCCTGCATCTTTCTCACACCTTCCGGAGCGGCAATGATGCACATAAAATGAATATTTCTCACACCTTTATCCTTCAGCATCTGAATCGCAGCAACACTTGAGCCTCCTGTGGCAAGCATCGGATCTACTACAAATACCTCTCTCTCTTGACAATCTGCCGGAAGTTTACAGTAATACTCTACCGGTTCCAATGTCTCCGGATCTCTGTAAAGACCAATATGCCCAATCTTAGCTGCCGGAATCATAGAAAGCATCCCGTCCACCATTCCGAGTCCCGCCCTTAAAATCGGTACAACTGCCAGTTTCTTTCCGGATAATTCTTTTACAACCGTCTTGCAGATCGGTGTCTCAATCTCAACGTCCTGAAGCTTCAAATCTCTTGTCGCTTCATAGCACATAAGCATCGCAATTTCACTAATAATTGCACGAAATTCATTCGTTCCGACATTTTTTCTCCTGATCACTCCGATTTTATGCTGAATCAGCGGATGATCCATCACTTGTACTTTTGACATATGTTTCTCCTCTATTCTTTGACCGTTATCCGGTTTTTGTATCGTTTCTAGTCTTCAATCT
>CAUCYJ010000125.1:0-7887 GCA_958446945.1 uncultured Lachnospiraceae bacterium
ACATAAACGCCAAGACGATCTGCATCCGGATCTGTTGCAAGTACAAGGTCCGCATCTACTTCTTTTGCAAGTTTTAGTCCGAGTTCAAATGCTTCTTTTGCCTCTGGATTCGGATAAGAGACTGTCGGGAAATTACCGTCCGGAAGTTCCTGTTCTTTTACTACATAAACATGCTCAAAACCAAGTTCTTTCAAAACACGTCTTGCCGGAATATTACCGGTTCCGTGAAGCGGACTGTAAACAATCTTCAGTTCGCTCTTCATCTTGTCAATGGCATCCTGATGAAGTACCTGCTTCTTCAACTCGGCGATATATGCATCGTCAATTTCAGAGCCAATCACAATATACAGATTCTTTTCCTTTGCTTCTCCAAGGCTTACTGTCTTACATTCATCATGGCGCTCGATTGCATTCACCTCATCCATGATTCCTTTATCATGCGGCGGTGTAATCTGTGCTCCATCTTCCCAGTATACTTTATATCCATTGTATTCCGGCGGGTTATGGCTCGCTGTAATATTAATTCCGGCAATACATCCAAGCTTACGCACTGCATAAGATAATTCCGGTGTCGGACGAAGTGATTCGAATACATACGCTCTGATCCCATTCGCAGCAAGACAAAGAGCCGCTTCATCTGCAAATTCAGGAGACATCCGACGTGAATCATAAGCAATCGCTACTCCCTGTTTCTGTGCCCCCTTCTTGATAATATAGTTCGCCAATCCCTGTGTTGCCTTGCGGACTGTATAGATATTCATCCGATTTGTTCCTGCCCCTATAATTCCCCGAAGTCCCGCAGTTCCAAATTCCAGATCTTTATAGAAACGCTCCTTAATCTCTTTATCATCTTCGGAAATTACCTGTAATTCTGCCTTTGTTTCTGCATCAAAATATGGATTCTCAAGCCATTCCTGATATTTTTTCTGATAGTCCATTGTAATCAACCTCCTGGATTCCTTTCTTATGCGAATTCTCGCTTTCTCTTACCGTTAGGTAAATGTCTAAAGATAGTTTCATTATACACCACTTACCTATAAATGAAAAGAAAATATGTCCCCTAAAAACCGCTTTTTCTCCTTTGTTTCCTGGACAGAAAGCATTAGTTTTTCGACACTTTTCTGCGGAATCCTTGCTTTATTTGACTGATAATATGTATTGGCTGCTTTAAAAAATTTCTCCGGATATGCAAGCCGCAGCGCCAGATACTCCATTTCTGCTCCGGAAAGCGGATGGATTCTTGTATAAGAGCGGATAATCTGTTCTCCCAGACGTCTGTCCCAATGGTTTTTTTCCATAATTTTACGCATGAAATAGTAGAGATCTCCCGCCTGGATATCAACTCTAAAATTATCAAAATTCACGGTGGCGATCCCCTCTGAAGTCATAATCAGGTTATGATAATTATAGTCTCCGTGCACAAGCGTCTGCTTCCTTTTACTTTCCTCATAAAGCTTCCGGCACTCCTCTGCCTTCCCTGTGACTTCTTTCGCAAATGCATACATTTCTTCAAAGCAGTTCAAAAACAATAACTCAAATTCATTCTTTGCCGGGCGTTTCCGTATAAAACCTCTGATCTTGCGAAGTTTCTGATTGTATCTTTGAAGTTCCTCCTCCGGTTTCGTACCAACCGGTACGTCACCCTGAAGATTGTCCGTCGGTTCTGCAAGCACATTATGCAAAAATGCCAGATTTTTTACTGCCTCTGTAATCTCATACTCTTTCTGTACATTGCATTCCCTGCCTGCAAACCATTTCTTTACAAGATAAACCGTTCCGTCTTCCAGCTTCGAAACAAATGCTCCTTCTTTATTGGCGATCGGATTATCCACTAATCGGCATCCACCCTCCCGCAAATGCAGACAGAGACGGTCCATACTCTCCGCCCGCCTCTCAGACATTCCCGTGTTCTGCACTATGCAGAGCCCGCGGTCTGTATCGAGCAGAAAGCTGTTCCGCCCCCGCTTTATATTCTTCACTTCTATATCATATTGTTCCAAAACTTCTAATTCATACTCTTTCATACTTACCTCCAGAATTCTTACTTCGTTCCCTCTAATGTATGAATTCGTCCCGATAAGTATGACTCAACCACAAGAACATTCAGCCCTGCCTCTTAGATCAGTTTCAGCAGTTCTTCCTTTGTGTTTTTCCCCGGATCCGAAAGGACCACATCAAGAAGCTTCTCTAACGTCTCTCCAACGGCTTTTCCCTGCCGGATGCCAGCCTCTATTAAATCTTTCCCTGTCACTGCAAGCGTTTTCAGCGACACACAGTCTCCATTCTCCAACGTCTCATGATAATACTGTTCTACCAGAGCAAGATTTTCCATCTTCTCTGCCCTTCGGTATTCACTTTGCCCCATCATATCTGCTCTTCGCAGTTCAATGTAATAAGGAAAAAGTTCTTCTCCGATGATTGCCATACTCCTGCGCACATTTTCCGGAGTCGCCTTCGTCTTATAATGATAATCGTGATACAAAACAAGCTTGCATACATTTCGCAGCGTATAGTTGTCGAATTTCAGCCGTTTCAAAATAACCCTCGTCATTTCCTCGCTGCGTTTCCCATGCCCTGTAAAATGCGCCACACCTTCTGCATCAATACTTTTCATATCCGGTTTTCCAAAATCGTGAAACAACGCTGCCAGACGGAGTATCCTGTCATTTCTCACAGCACAGATTACATGGATCGTATGCTGCCCCACATTGCAGAAATGGTGTGGTGTCTCTTGTGCCGTATCCATCAGACGATCAAATTCCGGAAGGATCACTGCCGTAATCCCAAGCTCATATGCCTCCCGGATCAATTCCGGATGCGGCGATGTCATTAGCTTCACTAATTCTGTCTGGATTCTCTCCGCACTAATCTGACGCAGATTGCCTGCAAGTGCTCTGATTGCTTCTTTTGTCTCTTTCTCGATTTCAAATCCAAGCTGCGCCGCAAAACGCACCGCCCGCATAATGCGCAGTGCATCTTCTCCGAACCGCTCTCTGGCACAGCCGACACAGCGGATCATTCTCTTCTCAAGATCTTCCATTCCGCCAAAAATGTCTACCAGCCCATCTTCATCATTGTACGCCATTGCATTAATCGTAAAATCCCGACGCAGCAGATCTTCCCTCAGATTTCTTGTAAACTGCACGCTCTTCGGGTGGCGGCAGTCTTCATAATCGCCGTCTACCCGGTAGGTTGTCACCTCAAACCCTTCTCTGTCCATCAGGACTGTAACAGTGCCATGCTCAATCCCCGTATCTACCGTATGTGAAAACAGACTTTTAATCTCCTGGGGAGAGGCAGACGTGGTAATATCCCAGTCTCCCGGAACTCTTCCCAAAATAGAATCGCGTACGCAGCCCCCGACTGCGTACGCCTCAAATCCATTTTCTTGAAGTGTATGAATAATTCGATTAACGTTCGGCGGTAAATTCATTCTCATGAACTACTTCCCCCTCGTTTCTAATACGCTTTGCCCCAGTAAACCATACTTCTTGCCGGTTTTCCACAGCATACGCAGACATCAGAAATCTGTTCCTGTTCTTCCGGAATACATCTTGATGTCACTCCGCCAGTCAGTTCTTTAATCTGTTTTTCACATTCTTCACAGCCGCACCACATTGCTTTAATAAATCCTGGTTTATTTGCAGCAATTTCTTTCATCTCATCCATATTTGCAGCTGTATAAACACGCTCATCACGATATGCTTTCGCTCTGTCATACATATCTTTCTGCATTGTCTCAAGAATCTCACCGAGTTTCACTGTGAGTTCATCAAGAGAAACAACAATTTTCTCTCTTGTGTCACGGCGTACAACAACTGCCTGATTATTCTCAATGTCTTTCGGTCCAATCTCAATACGAGCCGGAATACCAAGCATTTCCTGCTCACTGAACTTCCATCCCGGACTCTTCTCAGAATCATCAATCTCTGCACGATATCCGGAAGCTTTCAGCGCCTGAAGCAGCTCGTTGGCTTTATCAAGTACACCTTCTTTATGCTGCGCGATCGGAATTACGCGCACCTGAGTCGGAGCGATTCTTGGCGGAAGCACAAGGCCGCTGTCATCTCCGTGCACCATAATAATTGCACCGATAATTCGTGTAGATACACCCCAGGATGTCTCGTAAACACTCTTTAACTGATTATCTTTATCAAGATACTGAATCTCAAATGCATCTGCAAAGCCGCTTCCGAAGAAATGGCTTGTACCTGACTGAAGCGCCTTACCGTCATGCATCATTGCCTCAATCGTATAAGTATCTTCTGCTCCGGCAAATTTCTCACTGTCTGTCTTTCTTCCGACAAGAAGCGGAATTGCTAAATCCTGCTCTACAAAATCTCTATATACCTGAAGCATTGTCAGCGTTCTCTGCTCTGCTTCTTCATAAGTCGCGTGGATCGTATGTCCTTCCTGCCATAAGAATTCTCTGGAACGTAAGAACGGTCTTGTTGTCTTCTCCCAGCGAAGAACAGAACACCACTGATTCCAAACCTTCGGAAGATCACGGTAAGACTGTACGGTTCTGCTCCAGTAATCGCAGAATAATGTCTCAGATGTCGGACGGATACACATTCTTTCCTGAAGCGGTTCCATTCCTCCATGTGTTACCCATGCAACTTCCGGTGCAAATCCTTCGATATGATCTTTTTCTTTCTGAAGAAGGCTCTCCGGAATCAGAAGCGGCATGTAAACATTCTCCACACCTGTTGCTTTAAAACGGGCATCCAGATCTTTCTGGATATTCTCCCAGATTGCATAGCCGTTTGGCTCATAGATCAGGCACCCCTTTACACTTGAATAATTACAAAGCTTTGCTTCGCGGACAACATCTGTATACCACTGAGCAAAATCCACATCTCTTGATGTGATCGATTCAACAAATTTCTTTTCCTTTGCCATTGTCTCATTCTCCTTTTCACTTCTATTTCTTAATAAATTTTTTCATGTGCAACAAAAAACGCCGAAGCTCAAATCCCTAAAAGGGACCGAAAACTTCGGCGGTACCACCCTGATTAACTGTCATCTGATCTTTTGTCTGCCAATCATCTGACAATTCTCTTTCCAGCCGTTATCGCCGGCCGCTACGCTGCATTTTCATGCAGAGACTCCAAGGCAGG
Source organism: uncultured Lachnospiraceae bacterium (assembly GCA_958446945.1). Lineage (GTDB taxonomy): Bacteria > Bacillota > Clostridia > Lachnospirales > Lachnospiraceae > UBA9414. Next base: position 5,121 of record CAUCYJ010000125.1, read on the forward strand.
TTCCATACGTTTCCTGGAAAGATGTCTCACCACTCATCTTCTCTCTGTGCCATTCCCGGTATGTACTAATCCTCTTCCATGTCCAAAATATATTCAGATAATGGTTATTGTAAAGGAGATAAGGGGATTTTGTCAAGAGGGATTGCTGCGCATTCCAAGACAAACACACTAATTTAGCAACCTTTACCCAAATACTTGCTTTAGCAGAGCTATGACGTCATCATTTTTCACTCCATACATTTTCAATGAATTCTGATCAAACGGCACTTGCTCCAGTGCAGCAATAAACATGTGTATATCTTTATTCACAGATTCAGGCAAATTTATTACTTTCTCTAGCATAAGTTCTGCTGCGATACGCAGAATATCTTTTTTATGTTTTTTTATATCATTGGAATCAACGGTTCCTCCTGCTTCTTTTCTTTCTTTCAAATCAAGATATGCTTTTGCCTTGAAGAGGATAATATATTCCGGTCTGAGAACAGAAAGTTCATTTCTCACAACTTTTCCATCCAAAAGTACTTTGTAATAATCATCATCCAGAAGAATCGCTGACAGGCTGGAAATCTCGTCATCTATATGAATTGGTATAATCCCCTCAGCATTCTGCAATTTAAAGTCTTTTCTGCAAAATAACTCTATCATTTTCGGAAATGACTCTTCTTCCGGCTTATCAAATCTGTAAAACTGCGGTTTTCCGCCATTCGTTGCTTTATTTCGATATCTTCCAGCTGTAATGAAATCCCAAAATTTCTCTCCAAACTCCGGAGTCAACGCTTCAATAATCAAAACCAGATCCAGATCCCTTGTTGCTCTGAAATTCGCGTCATTTCCTTCAAACACAACATCACATGCAGCACCGCCAATCAGGACATACTGATCTTTATAATCTGCAAAATATTTGCGAAATATATCTAATCCCTTGACCATACATACTCCTCTAACATCTCATTAATTGAAATATTTATTCTTTCGTCTTCTTTTTCTTCTTTTGTCATTGATAGCATTACACTCAACGGATCTTGCATTCCATTACCGTCAACTTCAATGAAGTAACCAAGTTCTAAAACAACACAACCGATTTCTTCTAACATTCTAACTTGTCTTGCCGTTTTAACCCCGCTGTCTTTTAATTCTTTTTTAGTCACTGCATAAGTGGGATACTCATTATCAGACAACAGTGAATACGCACATAAAGCTGAAATACCTGCCTTTTTCTCAAGCCCTATATCTTCACTAAGAACAAATCTTCGAATCACGGGATTTCTTAATGCACCTACATTTTGATTCCAAAACATCCTTAAATCTTCCGGCACTGTAATCACTCTAGATTTCCCCTTCATACTTAGCACGTCAATATTGAGATATTCCAACTCATCAAAGCATCTGCTCGCAGACATTCGTGATACCCTTACTCGTTCTGCTGCTTCAGAAACCTTTACATTATTCCATCTTTCATATATTGCCAGCAGCAACATTTTCTGTGTCAAGAATGAAATCAAATGTACTGGTGTCAATTCTCTCTCATTTCCATTAGTAAGCAAGTATCCTATAAATGGAAGAAATAACTGTTTTCCATCTATTACAAAAGGAATGCCCTCCTCCATTAGCTTTTCTTTAATATAAAAAGTCGCTCGATCAAGAAATATCGCACAGTTCAATCCGGCTATATTTTCCACTTTTGCTCTATCTTTTCGGAGCATAACAAGTCCAGTCTCCTTTTTAGGATGTATTGCTGTCCATAACACTCCATTGGTTTCAACTATAAAAATGTCATATCTTCCACGATATGCCAATGGCAGTTTCTCAAATATTTTCTTATTTTCTTTTATCGTAACATTCTGTTGTAATGCTTTTTCTAAAAATTCTTTCATTGATAATCACTTTTTAAATTTGTAACTTTTTTTATGTTATATTTTTAATTTATCATATTTTCTATTTTCTTTCAATATATAAAATCTTCGCAATTATCGCGCGGCGCATTTTCTGGCCTGTTTATCTGCTTCAAAGCAAATTTGCATACAATCCATTACTTCTTCCATTGTCGGTTTTGCTTCACAGCCAGTCTCAATCATCTTAATCAAATAATTAAACTGTACATCCGCAGGCTTGCGATTGCTTGGCATATTAATTATATGATATTCTTTTTCAGGATATTGATAATATTCAATCAAATCACCTTCTTCTGCATGTGTCATCCGGTCTTTTTGATACACAAGACGAATCCGGCCTTTGGGACCGATAAATTCTTTCGTATTTTCTGCTGAGCAAGTATTAGACCATCCAGCTTCGTAAAATGCCACAGAGCCATTGCTTAAATGCAATGTCATCAAACCATAATTATAGCATCCCTCTGGGACTTCCTCCGAAGTCCGACTCCCAATGGCATGTATTTCTTCCACTTTTTCCCCAGAAAACCATTGCAAAATATCTACATAATGGATTCCACAATTCACAAGCGGTGCACAATCTTTTATATTTCTTAAATATGTTTCCCAATTCATCGTGTGGTGATTTTGAATCATACGACAAATAATCGGATGACCGATTGCATCTTTCTGAATCATTTCCGCAATTTTTTGATAACTTTTATTATGTCGCAGGATATTTCCGATTAGTACCTTAGATTTCGGATATAACTTTGTCAATTTGTAAAAATACTCTGCATCTTCCATAGAATTCGTGATTGGTTTTTCGCACAAAACATGCTTTCCGTGCTGCAGACAGCTTTCAACCATTTTTAAATGTGTAGATGGCTGTGTTGCTA
>CAUCYJ010000126.1:0-7819 GCA_958446945.1 uncultured Lachnospiraceae bacterium
AATGTCGTATTAGCAGTGCTACAGTAGAGGTCGAAAAATCGGATTTTACTTCCTTGCCGCAAATCCTGTCAGGAGATCCGCACATACCTATCTTCTTATCTTCCAAAAGATATTTTTGTATATTCCGTAGAAGATGTTCCTGAACGGTTTCACAGCCGCCTAAGCGCCTCTTCTAAGACTTATCTGTACCGTATCGCAAAACCAGATTTCCCTTCTGTTTTCGATCGTAAATATACCTGGCAGTTTCCGGAGACACTCGACCTTTCTTCCATGCGTCAGGCAGCTTCCGTGCTGATCGGTGTTCATGATTTTAAAGGATTTTCTTCTTTGAAAAAAACAAAGAAATCCACTGTCCGGGAAATCTACTCACTTGATATCATCGAGTTGGAACGCGAGATTCAAATTCGTATCCGCGGAAATGGATTTCTTTATAATATGGTACGCATTATCTGCGGAACCCTTGTAGATATTGGGCGGGGCACACTTCCTCAAACTGCCGCAGCACAGATTCTTTCCTCCTGCGACCGGAAAGATGCGGGAATTACCGCTCCTCCGCAGGGACTCTTTTTAGAAACAGTCGAATATCCTGAAAGCACTCTGCAAATGAATCACTAAAGTGCTTTCATTTCCGCTGCAACTTTTGCCAGGTCTTCCCGAATGGAAATCTTCTGTGGACATACCGTCTCACATTTGCCGCATTTGACACAGTGATCTGCCCTGGATTCCTCTTCCCAGCCTTCCCAGCGTTTTTTAATCTGGGATGTATTCTCATAGATCGCGTGTTCGTTCCACAACTTAAAGTTTGCCGGAATATTTACCCCTGCCGGACATGGCATACAGTAAGCGCATCCTGTACATCCATTCTTTACTCTTGCTTTCAGTCTGTTTGCTGTATCCTCAATTAACTTCTGCTCTTCTGCGGACAGCGGATGGAAGTTTTGAAATACATGCAGATTGTCTTCTACCTGCTCCATAGTGCTCATTCCGCTTAAAATAACTTTAACATTGGAAAATGTTCCCACAAATCTGAGCGCCCATGAAGCTACGCTCTCTTGCGGTGCCATCACTTTTAACGGTTCTTCTGCCTGTGCCGGAAGTGATGCAAGCATACCTCCTTTAATTGGTTCCATAATAACGATCGGAATTCCTTTTTCCTCCGCCAGATGATATCCTTTTAATCCTGCCTGTTCTTCTGTATCCATATAATTAAACTGAATTTGGCAGAAATCCCAGTGATAATAATTCAGGATTTCCTCAAATACTTCATATTCATCATGGAAAGAGAAACCAATATATCTAATCTTTCCTTTCGCACGCATCTCTTCCAGATATGGAATAATTCCGAGATCTACTACCTTCTGAAAACGTGATTTGTCAAGCGCATGTAATAAATAAAAATCCACATAATCTTTATGCAGTCTTTCCAACTGCTCTTCAAAGATGTGTTTTGCATCTTCCAGTGTTTCAAGTTTCCAGATTGGCAGTTTTGTTGCCAGGTAATAATCTTCACGATTATATTTGTCCAGTACACGTCCCACAAAAGGCTCACTATCCCCATTATGGTACGGATATGCAGTATCAATATAATTTACACCGCCTGCAATAGCATGATCAATCATCTTTTCTGCTTCCTGCTCATCAATCTTTCCTTCTTCTGTCATTGGAAAACGCATACATCCAAATCCAAGCAGAGACGTTTCCACCCCTAATTTTTCAAATTCCCTTTTTTCCATACTGCTGTCTCCTTTGTCATGTATTTATCGCATTAAATAGATTTCTTTTATTGTATCACGAAATGAATTTTCTTTGAAGCACTCTTGCTCTCTATTCTGCGCGGATTGCCCAGCGCATCTTTGTAGAACGGGCGCGGCTGTTCATAATACATTCTTCCTTAGATGGTCGAATCACATCCTCTGCTACATCGCTATAAATTCCTTGACGCTTAAATTCTTTAAAAGCTTTCTTAACAATTCTGTCTTCTCCGGAATGGAACGTCAAAATGGCTACCCGACCTCCCGGTGCAAGGATCTCCGGCAATTTTTCCATAAATGTATATAATACCTCATACTCGCTATTTACATCGATCCGCAGCGCCTGGAACGTTCTTTGGCAGGATTTCTTTACTGCTTCTTTTCGCTCTGCTTCCGGAAGAAAGCTAAGCGCCTCTTCAATTGTTTCCTGCATCATTGTTGTCGTCGTAATACGAATTCCCTGCTTTCTCTTTCGTATCACTTTGGCTGCAATCTCTTCTGCATACGGTTCATCGGAATTCTCAATCAACATTCCCACCAGTTCCTCTTCTGAAACTGAATTCAATCTTTCTGCCGCTGAAATACCTTTCTGCGGATTTAAGCGAAGATCTAGCGGTCCCTCAATCTTATAAGAAAAGCCCCGGTCTGGATTATCAATCTGCATCGAAGATACCCCCAGATCTGCCAGTACGAAATCAAATTTTCCCGCCTCTGCCGCTACCTGATCAGCATCCGCAAAATTAATATTACGAATTGTCAAAATCTCCGGTCCATAGCCGAGACTTTCCAAACGTTCTTTCGTTTTCACTGACTCAATCGGATCTATGTCTAATGCATACATATGCCCTTCGCCCTTTAGACATTTCATCATCTCTAATGTATGTCCTCCATAACCAAGCGTTGCATCCAATCCTTTTTGTCCCGGTTGAATCTGAAGAAAATCAAGAATTTCCTTCACACAGATTGAAATATGCATTCCTGCCGGAGTTCCGCCCTTCTCAATAATATGCTTTACCATTTCCGGATATTTTTCCGGTTGTAATTCTTTATACTTTTCTTTATAACTGCGAGGGTGTGTCCCTTTATACCGCACACGTCTTTTATGCTTTTGTTCCTGTTCCATATTCTTTCCCTTTCTATTTTGAAGTTCTTTGTTCCTATTCTCTTTATACATGCATAATATCATAAAACAACTCAATATACCATTAGAAAACGTACTCGCATCTTTTCCCACAAAAAAAGAGCCTATGCCCTTTATTTACAAGGGTTAGGCTCTTAAATATTCTTATACTAATTCTATGCAAGCCTTGATTTTTTGTGTTTTTTGTGCTTTTTCGTATCTTTTATATGCTTATTTTTTCGTACACTTGTTTGTTCTTCTTGTACTTCACATTTTTCTAGTATCATATTAGTATCACGCAAAGAATTAATGCTGATTTACAAACAACTTCCCCATATATAATTATCTGTCAGCTTCTTTCGAAATAGCTTCCAGATCTGTGTCTACGCTCCTGCTACGCTCATAATTCCTCATTGCAGCTAATTCTGTACCACTTGTCCAAGTCTGTTGAAACTGTCTCGCACCAACATGAACCGAACTAACAGCAGGGAAAAATATGTCATAGTACCGACGCAGCGTCTTTGCGTGCCTGCCGTACCGAAGTTTGAAAACAGCGTTGCTGATTTTTTTATGAATAGCATTGCGATTCATCCCCTCTAGCTCTCCGATCTCATTAAGCGTCATTTTATCAATGAATTTCTTCTTGATAGCCTTGTTCTGATCTTCTGGCAGCTCATCAACTGCAAGCCATAATTCCCGCCCCAAAGCTTCACGATCTATACGATCAATGCACTCATCTTCTAAACTTTGCGGCGAAGCAATTGTATCTCCCAGTGTCAGCTCCTCATCTTCTCCTGTTATCGGCTTATTCATGCTTTCAGTATTACTTGAACGTACTGCTTTTTTAATACTATTAAACTCTTTTTCCCCTGCACCAAGTAGCAGCTGCATTTCCTGATCTATGGGTTCTCTCCCATACCTTTTCAAAAACTGTGCAAAAATCTTCTTGTATTTATACACGCTATCGCTAGCTCCAAACGGCAGCGGCACAGCTCTATTATTATTTGCGCATCGTTCAAACTGTCTACGCATATAAAACGTGGCGTAATTAATAAAACTCATGCCTTGCTCGATTTTATAGCCCTGCACGGCATTATAGAGAGCAATATATCCTTCTTGCTCTAAATCTTCCATTTCTGCATATTTGCTGAACTTGCGGGCTACATTTGCAATATGTCCTTTGTTCTGCTGCCACAATTGCAACATATTCTCTGTTTTATTTTCTCCGGCTTGAATCCGAGCTACTAACTGCTCATTAGTAAGTCCACACACGAAAATAACCCCTTTTTTACATATACTTTTCTTGCAAAATCTATATAAATCCCGCATTTTTCAACGATATTCCTACCGAAAAATATTTTCATATATCCGCGCTATTGGAAGAAGCTCCCTGTCCCGATTCCCTGGCCACCAACTCTCAAAGATAAAAGGAGGGGGGGATTCAGAATCTGTTTTACTCTGACCCCCCATCTTTGTATTCTGATATAAGATAGATTTGCGAATCTTTCGCGCCTGCTATCTAATACTCTAAAATTCGTTTAAATTATACTTTTGCTTTTCCGAATCCTTTGATACGACTGATATGTTTCGGCTGTAATACAACGCAATCTACCATCGACATTACCCGGAAACATACAAGACCGCGCTTGATACTCTCTGTATCTCCGTCAAACACTTTTATATTGATGCCCTGCTGCACTCCGATCAGTAATGCGTTCGGGTCGAAGACAAGCATATCATCTCCGTCTTCATCTGAATGATTTAACTGATTTGATACTATCCTCTTGAGGTCTGCGACTGCTTGCGGCTGCGCTAAATATTGTCCGTCTGATGTTTTAAGCAATGATAGAGTCTCTTCTGAATTTGCGTTCATTGCAAGAATAGATGCCACTCCATTATTCGCTCTAATTCTTCCCCCTGCCTTGATAACATCATCATAATCTGAACTTGCAGCAGTAATTGTATTGATTTCAGTGTTATTAAATATACCTGCCGGCGCATACTCCTGATAAGCTGATCCGGAATATATGCCATATAACATACCTTTGTCAATTCCATTAGCTACCGATCTTGCAAAAGAATCTGTCAGTATTGAATCAAGATTTTCTGCCGACTCAATTGCTTCTAGTGATACATAGGCATAACCATATATTGTTTTAGAATTTAGTGTAATTCCTTCCAATTCAAGCGGCGAGCTTTCTGCTGCTGCTTTCCCTTCTTCTTTGAATGAAGCTATTAAATCCTCTTTGATTTTTGCAATAGTCAAATTGTTACTTTCCATAACAACTGTCGGCACGTTCGCAGAGGAAAAAATGCTCAAATCTCTGGCTTTATCAACAATTCTAGAATATAGAGGACTTGGGATAATAGAATTCGCTCCCGATGTAAGCATAGCACTTCTTTCATTTTCCGCATTGTCCCATCGTCCTGTTACCATACCTCTAATATATTTCCCAAGACTTAAATTCTTTTCTACGTCCGTAAACCCCGACTTTCTTCTTTCATACAAACTATCGTTTTTTCTCAATACGATTCCACTCATTTCTCTATAGATATCTCCCTTCTGTTCTCTTTTCTCTTCACTCGCTGTTGTTTGTGGTATTCTACTATATTTCTCCATTCTTTTTTGAAGTTCTTCAAGCTCACTCTCTGTCTCTTCGATCTCTTCATTATTCGAATCACGTTCAGCAACAAACTTGTCGATTTTTTCATCAACCTCTGCTCTCTGTTCATTTGATTCAGCAGAATTTATTTCATCTTCCAACTCTCTCTGCCGTTTATTAAGTGCGATCCTCTTTTCTCTTAGCTGATCGAGTTGTTCTTTTTTTTCTGCAATCTCTCCTGCAAGCACAATCTGCTTCAACGCCATGCCGTTTTCCCTTCCTTTCCTTTCTGTCTAGATGTTGACTAATTAAAAAATAAGCATATAAAAAGACGTAGAAACAACTTTTTTGACACTTCTGTCTGTAAGTCATTCCCACGCCTTTTAGGCTTACACCATATATATATCGCGGTGCGGTACTTCGATATTTTTATATTCATTTTACCACTTGTTGGGTTATTATTCAATCATTCACACGCTATTTTTCTCGTGTTTTACTTTTTATAATATCGTCACTAAAATCACGATTTTCTATTTCGATATAAGCTCTTTTATACTTCCCCTTTTCCGGTTGCTTCTTCCATTTTTTCACTATTGGAGAGAGTAGCCGGATTACTCCGGTCAGCTCTTGATCGTCAGTATAAGATATTTTAATCTTCACACTCATGTATTATCATCTCCCTTCTTCTGCCGTCCGGTTTAAAGGTTGCCGCATCCTTACCGGAAAGGTAGCTAACACCTCTTTAACTGATTACTCCATAAGATAATATTTTATAAATACAAGAATATCTGCTACCTTTTCCTTCGTAGCCTTTCCCAGTAATTCAAGGATCATATCAATGTCTTTTTCTTTTTCTTCCATTTCTTTCTCCTCACTTTCTCCCAGTATAGAACTATTTTCACGCTGCCTTTATCTATTATTATCCTGCTGCCGTCCGGTTCAAATGTTGGCGCATCCTTCCCGGAAGGACAGCTATTTCTCTAACTTACTGCTCTAACGAGATATTCCCGTCCTTCCTAGCATAAGAGCATATATACGCCCTATGTTTTCCTCGTTCATTTTTTCTATCTCTTTAAAAATGAAACTTTTTCTATATTCAGCTAATTCGCTTAATTTCTGTTCTGTAACGCCTTTTTCAAATATCTGTTTTTCTTTCATCCTATTTCACCTCATTCCGTCAATTTAGTAACTATTTTCCCACCGACTTTTCTATTTCTAAATCAAGTAGTTGAACGCCGTGTCAATTCCTAACCTTTTATTATCCTGCTGCCGTCCGGTTCAGATGTTGCCGCATCATTACCGGAAGGGCAGCTATTTTTGTTCAGAATATGTCATCTTCAGATATACAGACCGTACTATTTTTCAATATTTCATTTATAATTCTTATGTAATCATTAAACGGTATAACTCCGTTAACTGCTGCATCTTTCAAGCGATTCTTATCTGCTTCGGTCAATCTATACTTCCCCGATTTACTCGGTCTTACTGGTATCTCTTGCATAATCATCATTTCCTTTCTTTTGATAAACTATATTTACAATGTACAAATAACCGCCGCATTTGCAATTTTCATTCTTCTCTGATACAGAATACTTCGCTCCGCAGCATAAACATTTCTTATATGCGTTAATTGGTTTCATGGTTCTCACCTGCCATTCCTATTAATGTGTCAATTTCTTCCAGATCATCCGCTAACCGATCTAAATAGCTAGATACTCCAAACAACGCACTTTCTAATGCTCTTGTATTCAAACTATCTTTATCTTCTCCCAATTGATTAGATAATCCTGTCAAAATATTTGATATTGCTCTAATTTCCGCTATGATGTCAAATAAATCTTTTTTTCATATTCCTCTTGTCCTTTCCCCGGACACCGTGCTATTATTGGTATGTACATTTGTTGTAACTGGTTTATCCGGTGTTTGCCCTATAGGTGTTGGCGCATCTATGGGGCTTTTTTCTTTCTTTTCTTCCTGCTGCTCCATACAATCACACTTTTCGCCAGGATCTAAATTACTCCCACAATATTTACAAACATAATAGTAACTCATGTTCTTCTCCTTTCTTACTCTTCGACTTCTTCTTGTACTAATTTAATATTTTTTCAACGTTCATCGAAAATTAATTCCAGATCTTTCTACTTTCTTCTAATTTTCTTTCTTTTCTTTTTACTGCCAATAAATCTATTGACATTCTTTTTCGTGTTAACCATTTAGCAACTGCCTTTCTAATGAATCAAAATCATAGTTTCTACTTTCAAGATTATTAAACTTATTCCTTGTAGGGCTTTTCTGCTTTGATATCTCTTGCTTTTTTAGATACTCCGTGAAAGCCCCATCCACAC
>CAUCYJ010000127.1:0-7814 GCA_958446945.1 uncultured Lachnospiraceae bacterium
ATAAAATTCAAATGCCACATCATCGCCTTTGATTGCTGGTATAAGAATCCCGCCTGTCATAAGTGCCTTACCGCTAAGCTTCTCTTCTTTTTGTCTGCCTTTCACAAACCTATAAATTGCTGTTGCATCCACTCCTAATAGCTTAATGCGATGGCGCAGTACATTTGATGCAGCTCTGAATGCCACACCTTGTACAAGAATCTTACTGCAGTCCTCCGAAATAAACTCCCATGCTGCCAAATCATCTTTTTTCGGATTACTCAGTCTATAATACTTTCCGCCGTAAATCAGTTCCTGATACTCCTTATACGCCTTCACCTGCTCCGCAACTTTCTCTTTCTCATTCTGATCCAGCTGATTCAGATCAAGTTCATAGCCAAAGCTTCCCGCCATTGCTACTGTTCCTCTCGTCTCAAGCGACGTAATTCTACCAGTCTGATGATTCGGTACGGCAGATACATGAGAACCAACCGCAGATATCGGATAAAAAAAGCTTGTTCCATACTGGATAAACGTTCTTTCATGGGCATCTGTATTATCACTGCACCAAATCTGCGGGCAATAGTACAGCATTCCGGCATCAAATCTGCCTCCACCTCCACTACAGCCCTCAAATAATACTTCTGGAAATTCATCTGTCAGACGTTCTAAAAGTTCATAAACACCTAACACATATCTATGCGGCATTTCTTTCTGACGTTCTGCTGGAAGTATCGATGTATACCAGTCAGAAATGCTGCGATTCATATCCCATTTAACATATTCGATATGATTGTCTCTCAGAATCTTACTGATAGACCGATATAAATATTCTACTACTTCCGGATTCGCCATATCAAGTACTAACTGATATCTGCTTCTCATAGGCTTTCTCCCTGGAATACTGATTGCCCATTCCGGGTGCGCCCGGAACAACTCACTGTCTTCGGAAATCATTTCTGGTTCAAACCATATTCCAAATTTCATGCCCATATCATTGATTTTTCTGACAAGTGCTCCCAGCCCCCCTTTCAACTTCTTTTCATTTACTTCCCAGTCTCCGAGCCCTGATGTATCAGAATCCCGTTTTCCAAACCAGCCATCATCTAACACCATCATATCAATACCTAGTTTTGCTGCCTGACGGGCAATCTGTTCTATGTCTTCTTCATTAAAATCAAAATAAGTCGCTTCCCAGTTGTTGATTAGAACTGGACGTTTTGTCAGCTGATATGCTCCTCTACATACATTGTGGCGTATGACATGATGAAACCTCTGTGACAATTGCGCCATTCCATTTGCCGAATAAGATAAGATTACTTCTGGCGTCCAAAAATTCTGTTCCGGTTCCAGTTGCCATGAAAAAGTATCCGGGTGAATTCCCATTACAAGTCGTGTCTGCCCAAGCTGATCTTTCTCTATCTGTGTCTGGAAACCACCACTGTACATCAGTACCGCTCCCATACACTCCCCATCTTTTTCTGTACAGTCTCTCTCGCAGAGCAGAACCGATGGATTCTGCTGATGACTTGATGTTCCTCTTGTACTGCTGCTTTCCTGAATTCCGTAAAATAGTGGGGTACGTTCTGCCTCTCGTTCCATCGTATGTCTTCCGTGAAAATGAATCCAGTCCCAATTTCCGTCCGGAATATCCATGCAAAGACTATGTGCACGCTCAAGCACGATTGGCATACTTCCCCGGTTTATGATCATTACACTCCGCGTGATCACATCTGCCTCTTCCAGTACTCCATAGAAAAGATGTACCTCTGTTTCAGATGCCGTATCTTTCATAAGAATCTCCAGTGTTTCCGCCTCGTTCTCCTCTGCATAAACTGCCGGCAGTCCCGGAATACTGTATTTTCCTTTCCTGATAAAATATTTCTGAAACCGTAAATCCAGTGCCTGACTGCCATCTGCATGCCGCACCGTCACTGCTGGTACCCGGAAATCTCCCACTCCACTCCCTGCATACTCTAACGGCATTGTATTCAACGAATACGTTCTGTCATTTTCTGCTTCATAAATATTTCCGGAAAATCCCACATCCGGATAATCCAAGAGATACTCCATGCTCACTCCCGTTTTTTCCCCATACCACAAATGTTTCACTACCCCAAACGAATCTGCCTTCATCTGATAAAGTGTATTCGCAGTTTCCAGAGAAAAAATCTGATCCTTTACTGTTATTGCCATACTATCGTTTCCTTTCCGTTTTCATAATCCTTTCCATACCGGGTAATCTCAAATCCATAAGACCTCAAATCTGCTGACAATCGAATACTATTTTCCTTGTATTTCCTTGTGATCATAAGTCTCTCCCCCTCCGTTTCCACCTGGATTTTTCCATCCAGATGAAATGCCGGTTCCATATTACGAATCGCCATGAGCTTTTTCAATTTCCTTACAACCGGGCGCTCCTGCTCCCCTGCAATCTCTTCCAGTGTATAATAGTGTCGATTAATATCCCGTCCATTTTTCGTCTTTTCCATCAATTCGAGATCATTTTCCCCTGCGAGAAGTCCCACATAATATACTTGTGGGATTCCCGGTGCAAAGAACTGAATCGCTCTAGCCAGCAAATAGGCATCGTCCCGATTGCCAAGTGCAGAATAATAGGTTGTGTTGACCTGATATACATCCAGATTATTATATGATTCCGAACTGTAAATTTTCTTTACATTTGCCCCTTGCCGATACATCTGTTCCTGTACTATGTAAACCTCCTCGTCAGGAAGAAGATCTTTCACATCTACAATCCCTATTCCATCATGAGTATCCAAGGTTGTAAATTGTTTCATTGGGCACATCTCCAGCCACTTCTTTAAATATACCCCCGTATGATTATAAAGTGCGTGAAGTGTCAGCACTGGCAGCGCAAAATCATAAACCCAGAATCCCTTCTCTGCAATTTTCATCGGAATCGTATAATGTTCATGGATTTCCGGAAGAATTTCCACTTCGTACCGTCCAACAATTTGCTCAATTTCATGTAGCAATTCCCAAATATCCGGTTCTACAAAAAAGCAGTTCGTATCTTCTTTCTTAATTGCATAAGCGAATGCATCCAGACGTATCAAAGATGCTCCATTTTGGCACATCTGCTCCAGCGTTCCTTTGATAAATGATTTTACCGCTTCCTTTCTGACATCTAGATCAATCTGCTCTTCACAGAAAGTGCACCAGATTTTTTCTGTTGTTCCATCTTGAAATTCCACTTCAATATAGGGTGCCCTTGGCTTTCTCTTGTAAATCTTATCAAGTTGTTCCTGCGTCGGCGCTCCCTTTCCCCAAAACTCCTCGTAACGAATAAAGAAATCGGCATATTTTGATTCATTCTTTCTTTTCAGAAAATCCTGAAAATATTCTGAAGAGGAAGAAATATGGTTTACCATAAAATCAAACATCAGATAATATTCTCTTCCGATTGCTTCAATATCTTCATAAGTTCCAAACGCTTCATCTACCACATCATAGCGCATTGGTGCAAATCCGCGATCCGCAGAAGATGGAAAAAACGGCAAAATATGAACGCCTCCCACAGCATCTCTATAATAGGTATTCAATACCGTATGTAATTCTTTCAAGTTCTTTCCCATGCTGTCTGCATAAGTAATCAACATCACTTTATTTTTCAGTTTCATTCTGTCTCTATCCTTTCACTGCTCCATTTGCTACACCATTCAAAATCTGTTTCTGGCAGATTACATAAAATACTAAAATTGGAATCAATGCCAGAATATAGGATGCAAATGCGAGATTATAATTCGTTCCAAACTGTGTCTGGAAATTTAACTGGGCCAGCGGAAGCGTATTATGTCCCGTACCTGACATAATGACCAATGGCGTCATCACATCATTCCATGTCCCAAGAGCTGTCAAAATTGCAACTGTCGCATGCATAGGCATCATCATCGGGAAAATAATCTTCCAATATGTCTTCCATGCGCTTGCCCCGTCAATATCCGCCGCCTCTTCTAACGCTACTGGAATGTTTTTCAAGTATCCGGTATAAAGCAACACATTCATCGGCATATAAAATACAAGATATAAAATGATCACTCCCAGCCGATTCCCAAGTCCCATCTGTGCAGTCTGCTTTACAAGGGGCATCATAAGAATCGAAAATGGCACAAACATTCCACTTACAATATACAAATAAATAAACCGAAAGCTTTTCTTCTTTGCCATACCTCTCCCAATCACATAACCGGCAATTGAATGAATTAAAATTGCCAGCACGATCGTCGCCAGTGTAATCAACAAACTATTTCCAAGCGAATGCCAGAAATCAGTCACTTCCATCGCCTGCCGGAAGTTATCCAGACTCCACCTTGCCGGAAAAGATAATGCGCCTGCCACATCGTTTGTCATCTCGCTTGGTTGCTTAAATGCGATGATTACTGCCATGTAAAGAGGAAAAAACACAGTCGCTGTTCCCAATACTAATACAATCGTTAAGATCCAATTTGTTTTTTTCTTTCTCTGCATTATAACTGCTCCTCCTTCTTTCCCATAACTGTCATTTGGAAAATTGAAATGGCTACGATGACAACAAAAAACAATACTGCATTTGCGCTCTGAAACCCAAACTGACCGCCGTCCATACCATTTTTATAAATCAGATAAGAAATCGATTCTGTACTCTGTGCTGGTCCTCCCTTGGTCAAAGACAGAATCTGATCAAATACCATCAAAAAATTTTTTGTACTTAAAATAAGATTGATCGTTACAAATGGCATCACCAGTGGAAATGTTACTTTCCAAAATTCTTTCCATTTCCCGGCTCCATCAAGCATACTCGCCTCATAAACATCCGATGGGACCGTCTGAAGACCGGAAATATAAATAATGGTATTCATCGCCACCGCCTGCCACACACCGACAATCAGCACTCCAATCCATGCATACTTCTCACTCGCAAGAATACTGTTCTGTAGAAATCCAATCCCGAATACATCGCCAGCCACTGGAAGGATATAAGTAAAAATAAAACTGAAAATATATCCGATCACAAGACCTCCCAGAATATTCGGCACAAAATAAATCCCACGCAAAGCACTCTTAAATCGGATCTTGCTATTTAATCCAAGTGCCATAAGCAAACTCAGAACATTTACCAATATTGTTCCAGCAATCGCATACTTGAATGTAAACAGATAACTTTTCCCTACTCTTGCGTCCGTAAACAAGTCGATATAATTTCTCAATCCCACATATTCATAAGAACCATACCCTTTATAATTTGTAAAACTATATACAATTCCTTTTAGCATCGGCAACGTATTGAACATAAAAAACAACACAACTACCGGTATTACAATTGCCAGAAATGTTCTCTCTCGATTGCTCATTTTCTTTTTCATTGTGCATCCTCCATCCCTTTTTCATACTCCTGCACTTTGCGGATCAAATCTCTGTTATATCGTTTCCATTCCGTGTCAAACCGTTTCAGAAATTTATCTGCTGAATTGTCACTTTCATCCAGCAAATACGTCTGAATCATCGCATCCACACTCATTTCGCTCGGATAATGATGATCTTGAAAATCTGCCATTCTGTCATTTCTAATATATTCCCTCATCCCCGTCAGTTCGCTTGGAATAGAAAAATCCCCCTCTTTGCAGGCAATTCCTCCCTGATCTTCCAGATAAATCTGAATTACCTCGTCCTCATATAAAAAACGAAGTACTTCATAAACTGCTTCCTTTTGTTCTATATTTTTCATAACGCAAAACTGAAGATCAATTCCTGAATTTAATACATTCTCCTTCTCAGAATCATTCGCCGGAAATACAAATGAATCAATTTTCATATCTGGATTGACTGATTTAATCTGAGGGATTGCATAACTTCCAATCGGATACATCGCCGATTCTCCCCGGGCAAACGCGGTACATGCATCGTTATAGCTATAAGCATACGGATTTTCTTCTGCATATGGAAGAAGCGCTTTTATTTTCTCAGCAGTTTCACGATATGCTTCTTTAAAAGTTGTCTCCTCCCTATTGACCTGGCTGCATATGTCGGAATCTGCCAGACCAACTGCCAATGCATTCCACGGTGCAAGACAAGTCCATGTATCTTTAAATCCAAAATACAATGGCTGAATCCCACAGCTTTGAATCTCGTTACATAATGTCATAAATTCTTCCCATGTTTCAGGAATCTCCCATCCATATTTTTGAAACATTTCCTTGTTATAGAGAACTCCCGCTGCATTGGCTGCATATGGAAGCGCATAAGCACCTTCCTGCGGAACAAATTCTAATTCTTTATCCATCTGGAGATAAGACTTTTTTACTTGTTCCAATTCTTCTAACTCTGAAATATCCAGAAATAAATCTGCATCCAGAAAGTTAGAATAGTTGCTGTCTCCTCCAATTCCAATAATATCTGGATAATCTTCTCTGATAAATCTTGTTTTTAAAATTGTCATAGCTTCATTTTGAGAAGAAATCGTCAGATGGATGTCATCATGCGTCTCATTGAAACGCGCTTCTATTTTTTCAAATGCCTTCACTGCCTCCGGTTTATAACACACCATCTCAACTTCTACGCGATCACTGGAGGCTTCCTCCCCACAGCCCCCAAAATTTACTGTTCCCAACACAGCTGCCAACATCAGGGAAATGTTTCTTACAATGCCTTTTTTCGACATATTCCATACTCCTTTCGCATTCATTTTTCTTCCGTTTTAGTTAAATTAATCATAACATGCCTTTATGCTATCAAAAATAGCAATTTATTTCCTATTTTATACCACAATACGATTTTTTATGGTATTATAGTAAGTAAGACCGCATTATGGTATATTTACTGAAAGGAGCCCTTATGAGCAACACATTTTTTCACATATTTCCACATGAAAACTTTATCGATCTTGGTATGTATCAATATGGCTATGAACAGTGCGATCCTGGTCATTCATTCGGCCCGGTTGCCAGAAATCATTATCTTTTCCACTATGTCATTTCCGGAACTGGAACATTAATGGCAGATGATTCGAAAGGGATCACACAGACCTATTCCATCAAAAGTGGACAGGGCTTTCTGATTTTCCCCGGACAGATTACAACCTATTATGCTGATGAAAAACTTCCGTGGGAATATGTCTGGATTGAGTTTGATGGATTAAAAGTAAAAGAAATCCTTCAGCTGACAGAATTGTCCCCTGACACTCCAGTCTACCGTTCTCACTCCAAAGATCTCAAAGAACAATTACTGAATGAAATGCTTTATATTGTGCACAATGCAGAAGAATCGCCTTTTCACTTGATTGGACACCTGTATCTCTTTCTTGATCATTTAATTCAGTCCTCCAAACGATCCAATTCTGCTCCTTCAAGTAAAATGAGTGATTACTATATCAAAGAGGCGATCCACTATATAGAACAAAATTTTCAAAACAATATTTCTATTGAAGAAATCGCCTCTGTCTGTGGAATTAACCGAAGTTATTTTGGGAAAATATTTAAGAAAGCACTTGGCCGTTCACCACAAGAATTTTTAATGAATTACAGAATGCTGAAAGCAACCGAACTGCTGAAATTAACTTCTCTGTCCATTGCAGAAATAGGCTCTGCTGTCGGTTATGAAAATCAGTTACACTTTTCGCGCGCATTCAAAAGAATCTATGGTATCTCACCAAGAGAGTGGAGAAACAGCCAAAAAAAGGAGAGTATACATGTTTCCCAATAAACATGATACTTCTCCTTAAGTTCTTGGCACTCCCCATAGCTAAAGCAAGGGGATTCTTGTTTCTACCACTACTGCATTGACTGATACCTTACAGTATTGCAATCTCTTTTATACATTGACTAATTTTTGAACGT
>CAUCYJ010000128.1:0-7728 GCA_958446945.1 uncultured Lachnospiraceae bacterium
TGAGACACCGGATGATTACACAGTTATTTACCACTGTGCAGCTCCGACACCATACTTTGATACACTTGCAGTATCAGCATGTCTGTATCCGATTTCTCAGGCATTCTTTGATGAAATTGGTGTTGAGAATGTAAAATCAGCTGGTATTGACCAGTTATGGTACAACGGACCTTATATCCTGACAGAGTTCATTCAGGGTAACACAAAGACTCTTACAAAGAACGAGAAATACTGGGACAAAGACTGTAAGCTTTTCGATACAGTTACAGTAAAATTAATCGAAGATACAACTGTGGGATATTCTCTTTATGAGACAGGTGAAATTGATAACATTGACTTGTCAGAAGCAAACTTAAGAACTATTTATGAAGATGAGAGTAACAAGTATCATGATTACTTAACAGAGAAACTTCCAAAGAAATTCTCTTACCAGATGAAGTTCAACTATGCTAAGAAGAATGAAGATGGAACAGATGATACAAACTGGAACACAGCTGTTGCGAACGAAGCATTCCGTAAGTCTATTTACTATGGACTTGATCTGACAAAGATTTATGAAAGATCAAACCTTGTAAATCCGCTTATTTGTGAGAACACAGCATATACGATGCGCGGACTTGTATATTTCTCTGATGGAACAGAATATACAAAGAAAGTTGAAGAACTGATTGGTCTTCCGGAATCTGATGGAAAGACAATGAGAAGACTTGATACAGATAAAGCTCAGGAATTAAAGAAACAGGCAATGGAAGAGCTGAAAGCAAAAGGTGTATCATTCCCGGTTGAAATTGATTACTATATTCCGGCTGGTTCTCAGGCTTCACTTGACGGTGCAACTGTATTAAAACAGATTTTCTCAGAATGTCTTGGTGATGACTATGTAAAACTGAATATTGGAACATATGTATCTAGTTCTACACAGGAAGTTACAAACCCACGTCTTCACTCAATCGTTATGAATGGTTGGGGAGCTGACTACGGTGATGTTCAGAACTTCTTAGGTCAGGAAACATATGGTGAAGAGTCAGCTTACTACTCAAACTACTACACATACATCAATGACGCTACAGATCCTGAACTGATCGCTACATGGAAAGAATTTACAAATCTTGTAAATGAAGCCAATGCTATCACAGATGATGTTGATAAGAGATATGAAGCTTATGCAAAAGCAGAGGCTTATATGATTGAGCATGCAATGACAATCCCATATAACTTGGAGATTTCATGGCAGTTATCTAAGATCAACGAGTATTCAAGATCTAATGCAATTTTCGGTATTCAGAACTACATGTATAAAAACTGGGAGACTTCTGTAGACGCCTATACTACAGAAGACTACGAAAAATTTGCAGAGGAATTTAATAAATAATGTTTAAGTATACAATCAAGCGACTGTTACAATCTATTGTAACAGTCCTGATTGTTGTAACGATTGTTTTTCTGTTGATGCGTATGCTTCCAACTGATTATTTCTTTACAGAAGATCAGCAAATTAAGCTTACTCGTGAACAGAAAGATGAACAGTTACAGGCAGCAGGACTGTTAGATCCGATACCAGAACAGCTGGCACGTTATTATGGGCAGATTATTCGTTTTGATTTTGGTGAATCAAGAAGAATTCAGAACGGTGTTCCGGTTGTAGACGTTATCGGAGATAAATTTGCAATTTCAATGAAACTGGGATGTATCTCACTTGTAATTTCACTTTTTGTAGGTATTATCATTGGTATTATCCAGACACTGAATAAAGACAGATTTTTCGATCATGTTGGTACAGCATATACGGTATTTGTAAATGCGGTTCCGAGTCTTGTATCGTATTCACTTGTGTTGGCATTCGGTTCAAAAGTACTGGGATATCCGTCTATCTATTCTACCCGCAATCCGGGTGAGACAAGTGTATTACCGATTGTATGTCTTTCTCTGGCATCTATCGCAAGCTATGCACTTTGGACAAGACGTTACATGGTAGATGAATTAAATAAGGACTATATTAAGCTGGCAAGAGTAAAAGGTGTTTCTTCTGCCAATATTATGGTAAAGCATGTCTTTAAGAATGCATTTGTGCCGTTGGCACAGTATATTCCGGCATCTTTCCTTTATACGATTGGTGGATCACTTCTGGTAGAGCGTTTCTTCTCTGTACCGGGTATGGGACCACTTCTGACAGATGCGATTGTTCGTTATGACGTTAATGTTGTGCAGACACTTGTAATCCTCTATGCAGTACTTGGTACGCTTGGCGTATTTCTCGGTGATGTCCTTATGATGTTACTTGATCCGAGAATTAAACTTGTAGGAAAAGGAGGAACGCGATAATGAAAGAGAATGAAAAGAAAGATGATTTATTCCGGTTTGTAGAATACTCGGCAGAAGCAGCAGAGCGTACCGGATATTCTGACTATTCTTATTGGAAATCCGTGTTCCAAAACTTCCTCAAAAAGAAATCAGCGGTATTTATGGCGATAGTCTTTTTTGCTTTGGTTATTTTCTCATTTGTAGCATTACACATTGGAAAATACGAATATTCTTCATTAAAGGCAGATTCTGCTCTGGCATTCCAGACACCGAACAGTGAATTCTGGTTTGGAACAGATAACCTGGGACGTGATTACTGGTGTCAGGTATGGTATGCAGCACAGACATCTATTAAGCTGGCGCTGATCGTTGCACTTGGCGAATGTGTTGTTGGTGTTATTATCGGATGTCTTTGGGGATATATCCGTAAACTGGACCGTATCTTAACTGAGATTTATAATATCATTAATAACGTTCCGGTTATTATCTATATGACATTGATTGCGTTGCTTGTAGGACAGTCTTTTACAATTATGTGTATTTCGCTGATTGCTTTTGGATGGCTAACCATGGCAAGAAATGTTCGAAATCTTGTTATTATGTATCGTGACAGAGAGTATAATCTGGCATCGCGATGTCTTGGAACACCAGTATGGAGAGTGCTTACAAAGAACATCTTACCATATTTGATCAGTATCATTATTTTGAGACTGGCATTATCAATTCCGGCAAC
This sequence comes from uncultured Lachnospiraceae bacterium, assembly GCA_958446945.1. Classification (GTDB taxonomy): domain Bacteria; phylum Bacillota; class Clostridia; order Lachnospirales; family Lachnospiraceae; genus UBA9414. The sequence goes on from CAUCYJ010000128.1 coordinate 3,035, forward strand.
GATTGCTCTTGAGTCTACACTGTCCTATCTTGGACTTGGACTTGGAATTGACACACCGTCACTTGGTATTCTGCTTCGAAATGCCCGTAACTTCTTCCTGGAACGTCCGTATCTTCTGATTTTCCCGGCAGTAATCGTATCTATTATTACAGTTACGTTCTATCTTGTCGGAAATGCATTTTCAGATGCGGCTGATCCGAGAAACCATGTATAGATTGGAGGACCGCTATGACAAAAGAACCAATATTGTCTGCGAAAGATGTGGAAATCCAGTTTAGCCTGCGTGGCAAAAAGCTGACGGCAATTCGCAGATGTTCATTAGACCTCTATGAAGGGGAAACACTTGCAATCGTAGGAGAGTCAGGTTCAGGGAAATCTGTATTTACAAAATCATTCCTGGGAATGCTTGATTCCAACGGACGCATTACAAACGGATCCATCATGTATGAAGGAAAGGATCTGGCAACATATAAGAAAGAGAAAGACTGGAGAACAATCCGCGGAAAGAAAATTTCTATGGTAATGCAGGATCCAATGACTTCTCTGAATCCACTGAAAAAGGTGGGAAAACAGATTCAGGAAAGTATTGAACTGAATCAAGGAATCAAAGGTGCCGAAGCTAAAAGTAAGGCTCTTGAGATGTTAAAAAAAGTAGGAATCCCGGATGCAGAAAGAAGATTTAATCAGTATCCGCATGAATTTTCAGGTGGTATGAGACAGCGTGTTGTAATTGCAATCGCAGTTGCCTGTCATCCGGATATTCTAATCTGTGATGAACCTACAACAGCGTTGGATGTAACGATTCAGGCGCAGATTCTGAATCTGATCCGCGAGCTTCAGGAAGAACTGAAGATGACGGTTATCTATATTACACATGACCTTGGAGTTGTAGCCAATGTAGCTGACCGTGTAGCTGTTATGTATGCAGGACAGATTGTGGAATATGGTACTGTAAATGATATTTTCTATGATGCTTGGCATCCATATACATGGGCGCTTTTGTCCTCACTTCCGCAGTTAGGCGTGAAGGGAGAACCGCTTCCGACGATTGAAGGAACACCGCCGAACCTCTTTAATGAGATTCATGGTGATGCTTTTGCACCGCGTAATAAGAAAGCGCTTGCAATAGACTTTGAAGAGGAACCGCCATTCTTTGAGGTTTCTCCTACACACAAAGCGAAGACATGGTATCTTGATCCTCGTGCACCGAAGATTGAGCAGCCGGAAGCAATTAAACGTCTTCGTGCAACTATGGAAGAGAGAGGGTAAGGCTTATGGCAGAAAAAGAAAAACTAATAGAGTTGAAAGATCTGCAGATTACCTTCGGAAGCGGAAAGAAGAAGTTTGTTGCAGTCGATCATGTAAACTTCGATATTTACAAAGGAGAGACGTTCTCTCTTGTAGGTGAGTCTGGATCCGGTAAGACAACAATCGGACGTGCGATTACAAGAATTAATCCGGTATCAGCCGGAGAGATTCTTTTCAAAGGACAACGTATCAGCGGAAAGATTTCCAAAGAGCTGGACTTAGAAGTAATCAAGAAATGTCAGATGATTTTCCAGGATCCGCAGGCATCTTTGAATGAGCGTGCGAAGGTAGATTATATTATCTCAGAGGGATTAATCAATCATCATCTGTATAAAGATGAGCAGGATAGATATAATAAGGTGCAGGATGCTCTTAAGGAAGTTGGACTGCTTCCGGAATTTGCATCCCGGTTCCCGCACGAATTCTCAGGTGGACAGAGACAGCGTATCGGTATTGCCAGAGCGCTGATCATGCAGCCGGAATTCATCGTTGCGGATGAGCCGATTTCTGCTCTGGACGTATCCATCCGTGCACAGGTATTGAACTTGCTGAACGAATTAAAGAAAACGAAAGGGCTGACCTATTTGTTTATTGCACACGATTTGTCAGTAGTAAGATTTATTTCAGATCGTATCGCAGTAATTCATAAAGGAAGAATCGTGGAATTAGCAGAGGCAGAGGAACTCTTCCTGCATCCATTCCACCCATATACAAAAGCACTTTTATCAGCAGTTCCGATTCCGGATCCAATATTGGAGAAGAAGAAGAAACTGATCGTGTATGATCCATCTATGCATGATTATAGTGTGGACGGACCAGTTTGGGAAGAGATTCTTCCGGGACATTTTGTTTATGCAAATCAGAAGGAACTGGAAGAATATCGAAAAGAAATTTAGAAATAAGCCAGCCTGTCAAAGGCTGGCTTATGATATATGGAAGGAAACAAGATGATTAAAAAAATTCGTACCATATTTCAAAAATATATGATCCGTCCAATGATATATCAGAGTATTACGAAAATTGCTGTTGCACTTGTACTCTGCCTTTTGTGGGATAGGTTTTTGAATCAAGAGCATTATCAATCAATTGTAGAAAGTGCATTCTTTGTGGCAGGCTGTATATTTGTATTGCTGGCCTGGATTCAGTATTTGCGTATGGATGGGGTTAGATTCCATCATTTGATGGAAGAGAGACAGGAGCATAAGAAACGAGCTCATGTGACAAAAGATATTGTAGATTTTGTTGATGAGAAGATTATTTCCTTCGGAGAATTGGCAGATGAAGAACAGATTGTGTGCAGGTTTCTCGGAGATTTAATTTGTGCGACAATTTTTTTTGTGCCATCTTTTATTGCACTGGCGCTGTAAACAGATCAAATATTGTAATAAGAAAAAAGGTCGTGAGAAAAGCATAGAACAGCTTTTTCACGGCCTTTTTGAATCATTATGACAGTTTTATGTTTTTAAATAAATCTCCAAGTGTTGTTCCAATCTCTTCTGATTTTGGAAGTTCTACATGGATTTCTTCTTCTTCCTGTGCTTCTTCAATCAGTGCTTTCATACTGAGACTGATTTTGCCATCTTTGATTCCGATGACTTTTACATCAACTTCATCGCCTACGTTAAGAACAGCGGATGGAGTTTTGATACGCTTATCGCTGATCTGGGAAATGTGTACCAATCCGGAGAGACCATCACCGATGCTGATGAAAGCTCCGTAAGTTTGAAGTGATTCAACAGTTCCTTTTAAAACAGTACCAACCTTGATGTTGGAAATCTTTTCTTCACGTTCTTTTTTTGCTTTTTCTTTCAAAAGTTCTCTGGCAGAGAGAACAAGACGGTTTTCAGCCTGATCTGCATCAATTACCTGCACTTCAATATCTTTCAATAGATAAGTTTCCAGATCTTCAATGTAAGATAAAGAAAGTTTAGAAGCAGGAATGAATCCGCGGAGTCCTTCTACCATTGCGATGGCGCCTCCATTAACGATTCCTTCGATTTTTACAGGAAGTACAGTCTTCTCTTCAAGGTATTTCTGAACACGATTCCATGGATTCGCATCGTCAAAATGGTCTTCGTAATCTGCCATAGTTTCTGTTGTTAATAACTCTTCATTCATCCAATTTGCCCTCATTTCACTTTTATAAACACTGCTTATACAGTGTCTTCTTTCTTATTATATCATGTTTTGAAAAAGATTCAAAAGATTTTCAAAATAAGGTTGACGAAAGAAGAAAAACGTGGCACGCTAGACATATCACTCAGGGGGTGAAAGATTATGGAGATGAATAAATCAGGGAAAGTATATGTTGTAGGGCATAAGAATCCAGATACAGATTCCATCTGTTCTGCAATTGCATATGCAAATTTGAAGAGAATTCTGACAGGAGAAGAATATATTGCAAAACGTGCAGGTGAGATTTCAGAAGAGACCTCTTATGTGCTGAAGAAGTTTCAGGTGGAAGCTCCGCCGCTCTTGACAAATGTAAATCTTCAGGTGAAAGATATGGATATTCACAGAGTACAGGGAGTGCCAGGAAATCTTTCTATCAAAGAAGTATGGAAGATGATGAAAGAAGCCAATATGAAGTCAATGCCGATCACTAGAGATGAGCATTTGGAAGGTATGATTACGATCGGCGATATTGCAACATCGTATATGGATGTGTATGATAGCCGAATCCTGGCGAATGCCCGTACGCAGTACCGCAATATTAATCATACATTGGACGGAGAAATGATTACAGGCAATGAGCATGGATATTTTGTAAAGGGGAAAGTTGTTATCGCAGCAGCCAGTCCGGATCTTATGGAAGACTTCATTGAGAAAGATGATCTTGTTATCGTAGGAAATCGCTATGAGACACAGCTTTGTGCCATTGAAATGGATGCAAGCTGTCTTGTTGTGACACAGGGATCAAAGGTATCGAAAACAATTCGTAAGATGGCAGAGGAGCGGGAAATTGTAATTATCAGCACTCCTCACGATACATTTACAGCAGCCCGTCTGATTAATCAGAGTATTCCGGTAAAGTATTTTATGACGAAAGATAATATTGTGGGATTTCGCACAAATGAGATGCTGGACGAAGTAAAAGAAGTGATGACAAAGAAAAAATACAGAGATTTTCCTGTGACAGATAAGAAGGGGCGTTTTGTAGGTTTTATTTCCAGACGCAGATTAATGACAGCTCGCAAGAAGCGAGTTATTCTTGTGGATCATAATGAAAAGACACAGGCAGTAGATGGGATTGAAGAAGCAGATATTCTTGAAATTATTGATCATCACAGACTTGGGAATCTGGAAACAATCGGTCCGGTATTTTTTCGAAATCAGCCGGTAGGATGTACAGCTACAATTATTTATCAAATGTATCAGGAAAATGG
>CAUCYJ010000129.1:0-7714 GCA_958446945.1 uncultured Lachnospiraceae bacterium
AGCTTGAAGCCGCCTTGTATTGTAAAAGTCTATGTATTCGTCGATGGCTTTCTTCAATTCCTCGAAGGTATGAAATTGCCGGAGGTAGTACATTTCAGATTTGAGAATCCCCCAGAAGCCCTCCATAGGGCCGTTGTCGATGCAGCGGCCGGGTCGTGACATACTCTGCGTTGCATGGATGCCGTCCAGCTTTGCTTTGAACTGCCGGTTGGTGTACTGGTAGCCTCTGTCACTGTGAAACAGAGGATGGGCGCTGGGGTTGGCTCTCACCGCTCTGTCAAAGGTGTCAAAAACAAGCTGATTGTTATTGGATTGGCCCAGTGCATACGCAACGATGCTTTTGTCATGGAGATCAAGGATCGCACTCAGGTATGCTTTCTTCCCATTGATAAGTTTGAATTCTGTGACATCTGTCAGCCATTTTTCATTGGGTCTGTTTGCCGTAAATGCTCTGTTCAATACGTTTTCAGCGGTAATGCGCGGTTCCGACATGACATAGTGCTTCTTCTTTCGGCGTATCACGGCCTGCATATGTACACTTTTCATCAGGCGGTAAATCCGCTTGTGGTTGTAGTTCCTTTGGAGCCGGCTGTTCACATTCAGCGTCATACGGCGATAACCGTAGATGCCTTTTACTTCGCTGTACAAACGGATGATTTCTTCCAGCAAGAGGGTATTTTCTTTTTCTGAGGCACTTTCTTCCCGGTGAAGCCATTTGTAGTAAGAACAGCGGGGAATCCCGGATAACGCGCATAACGATGCGATCTCATATCCTTTTTCCTGATGAAGCGTATGGATCGCCTCATAGACCTTCCTGCGGCGTGTGAGCCTGTTTACCGCCTCCCCTCGAGTTCGTTCAATTTTTTTAAGAAATCGTTCTCCATTTGAAGCCTTCTGTTTTCCGCCTCCAGCTGCCGCAGCTTTGCCGCGGCTTTTTCCTCCTCGCTGTATTCGGAAGGAGGGCGGCGTTTTCCCCGGCGGTCAAGCAACCCGGCTTCTCCCTTCTCTTGATATTTTTTGACCCAGCTATAGATCTGCTGATAGGTGATCTTGTACTGCTCGCTGGTTCGCCGGTAGTCCAGTTGATGTTCTAAGCAGTATAGTACTGCCTGCAGCTTTTGCTCCTGCGATAATTTTTCTTTCTCGACCATATCTGTTTCCTCCCGCGCTCTGCGTGTCTTGAACTCTCTATGGCCTTGATTATACAACGTAATCCATTGTTGTAAAACCGCATGGGAGGAAATCCCGTATTTGCGGCACATGGCATCCAGCGAGCCTCCTCCGCCCATGTAGTCTTCTACTGCCGCCAGCTTCAGTGAGGATGGATAACTTGTAACATGCTTTTTCGGATACAGCCCGCTGCGACCCTCCATCTGATATTTCCGCACCCAGGATTGAAAGGTGCTTCTGCGAATCCCTAATTCCTTAATTATCTCAGTAGAACCCTTGCGGATTGCCTGATAATCCTCTACGGCCTGAATCTTTAGCTCCGGTGATATTTTGCCTTTTAAGCTCATGATAATTGCTCCCTCCGTTTCGACAGTTTTGTTTTTCCGCTGTCTACTTTAAAGGGAGCATATCAAAGGCCAGCGCCGCCATTTCCTTGTCCATGTCCGGCAAAGCTGCCCGGAGATTTGCCGCCGTCCTGCGGCGGTCGGCGTTGTGGTACAGACAGATCAGGTTTTCTTCTTCCACGGTGAAATACATTCCTCATACCTCCATCCATTCCTCCGAATATTATTATAATTCGTTCTTTCGAATAATACAATCATATGCCTTCTACATTGGCACATCCTTCGGGAGTGCATGAAAGGATACCTAGCAAACACTTCCTATGTCATGACACAGACGAAATTTCCCACACTTTCCTAACGTCTGTACGATTAAATTTCCATAGGAAAGTCTTCCTGGCATTCTTCTGATTTTCTTCAATTTTCCGCTAGAATATCTTGACTTTTCACGCCGTCTGTATCATTAGTTAAATTTTTTCATGTATCTTGTGAATATCTCTTGGGTGTTAAAAAGGAAAAATAAGCAGTGATCTGGAATATTTTCACAGACCACTGCTTAAATTTTTATTAAAGCGATACCCAACTCCCCACACTGTCTGTATGTACATTGGTTTACTTGGATTATCTTCTATTTTCTCACGTAGGTTACGGATATGACTCATAACAATATTATAATCGCCAAAATATGGTTCTTTCCAGACACAATCGTAAATCTGCTCTTTACTGAACACTATTCCGGCATTTTGTGCTAATAGCAATAAGATTTCAAATTCTGTATAAGTCAATTCAATTTCAGTTTCACCATGGATCACTACTCGCCTATATTTGTCTATACTTAGTCCCTCAAAGCACAGGTTTTTATTTTCAACAATGTCTTGTTTGAAAATTTTTGTTTTTTCATCTACGCATGATAATATCTGATCAATAATATTTTCTTCCCCATCCTCAAACGATAGTATTAAAATTTTCCCAAGTAATCACCCCTTTTCACATCTGTAACGAATCACTCATTTTTATGAAAATTGCTTTGACTTATAAAATACCAGTCCTTTTACCAAACATCCTACGGCAAAACAAATACTTATTCCCAACACAATATACCATATCTCATATATGTCATTTATAATTACGTTTATAATAAGAAAAATCGGCATAGAATCTACTATAATCCATATGATTCCTCCAAAAAATATTCTTATCAATGCAGGAAGTCCCCAGCATATAGAAGCAATAATTACCGCACCAAAAGAGCTGCTTTGATATGCTGAGACGCATAGTGTAAGCGCACATAATGATAAAAATGCCTGAAAAGCTAATCCTAATAAAATTCCTAAATATTTCAAGAACAATATAGGTCGACGCATATATTGCGAAAGTATTATCCACGATATGTTATTAAATCCATTCAATCCATATACCATCCAACATAGGATCAAATTAACCACCACTATCCACGCAAATATGAAAACAGTAAATGTGAAAGAAGCAAAAATTTTAGCCCAAACATCCTTTCTTCTTCCTTCCTGTGTACTGAAAATTAATGGCAGCATTTTTGTTTGGCTTTCCTGTGCGAAAACAGTTGATACTTCACAGATAACCAATATACTTCCCAAAATCAATCCAAACTGAAGAATTTCGATAAATACTTTCCATCCTCTTGTATATGCCAAATAAGGTGTTTTCCCAATTTCATCATAAAATTTTCCTAATTCTGTTTCCTCCAGAGAATATTTTTCCGTTGGAAGTACACCGTTTTCCCACGCACCATTGGTAAAATATTCTGTAACAAAATCGTTTAAAAAATTTCCATCTCTCCACCCTGGCATATTTTCTTCAATTTTTGCAGGCAATCCATATTTTTCAATTATTTGATTTACTTTTTCATCCGTCAGATCACCTTCAAATTCTTTCGTAATTTTCCGATTTATCTGGACTGCTTCATAACCAGAATAAAACTTTCCATCTACTGTCGCTATTTCTCCACCTACCTCAGCAAAGCAAAAATACAGAAGTATCAATCCTGTCACAACTAAAATTCCTATTTTAAATATTTTATTATAAAAAAGTTTAAAAAGCTCCGTCTTATAAAGTCGCATTTTTTTCTTCCCCTGTTATTTGTGTATGATAAAGATATGCATCTTCCAGTGTACTTTCTATATTTTCCGCACCTACCACCGGCTGCCTTTTTGAAACAATTCTTAATTCAACACTTTCGCCTCTGCTTCTCATATTGCTTACAATAAAACTACTGGTTATCTGTCCTGCTTCCTTTTCAGACACGATACACTTCCAAACACATCCTTCCACTTTATCCGTAATCTCTTTCTCTGTTCCTTCCTGGATCAATTCTCCGTTTTTCATAATTAAAATACGATCTGCAATATAATCTATATCAGATACAATATGTGTAGACAGTAAAACCATTCTGTTTTTTCCAAGCGAACTAATCACATTTCGAAAACGTACTCTCTCCTTCGGATCAAGCCCTGCCGTAGGTTCATCTAAAATCAAAATCTCATGATTATTCAAAAGTGCTTGTGCAATTCCTATCCTTCGTATCATGCCTCCTGAATAAGTCTTGAGTTTCTTCTTTTTCACATTTTTTAATTCCACCATATCCAGAAGTTCATCAATACGACTATTAGCATAATCTTCCGGTAGTGCCTTCAATGCTGCCATGTATCGTAAAAAACGTTCTGCCGTGAAATCACCATAATATCCAAAATCTTGCGGCAAATAACCTAACAGCTTACGATATTCTGCACCCATACTGACTATCTCAATATTATCGCAATAAATACTCCCTCCCGTTGGCTGCAAAACACCACAAATTAATCTCATTAATGTTGTTTTTCCCGCACCATTTTCTCCCAGAAGTCCATACACACCATTGGTAAATGTATAATTAAATTTTCTAACTGCTTCTTTATCTTTATATTTTTTCTGTATATCCAGCAACCTTAATTCATGCATAATATTTCTCCTTTTTCTATTTGACTCAGTAATTTCTTTACCTGTATTACAAATATAAATCCTGATACTAAAAAGGCTATTCCCCATATCCAAAGAGCAGTTGCCAAAAGTATTTTCGGAATCGAACCAATCACTATATAACATATTGACAGAAAAACTGAACTCATCCAAAACAAAAGTGAACTTTTTCCCCTTTTTTCTATTGATAAAATTCCTAATGCAACTATATTTGACATCAGATATGGAGTCAGAATATATAAACCAACCTGTAATAAGCCAACTTTCTGGAAGTAACTTAAATAACCAGTCACAAATAGCAACAGCACAATATTTATCATACCTGACAGTGCCAACCACGCAGCCACACACTGCTTCGTATTGAAATAGCAACATTCTCCTAACTCCGCCATTCTTCCAAAAAATACTTTATCAATTATACTGATAGATACTACGCTCAGAATGCCTGCTCCAACCATACATGCAATAATTATCTCATTTTGATTCACCCCAATGTATTGTAATGCTGCAATAGAAACAATTCCCAAGCAAATAATAACACCATAAATAATAAAAAAAACTTTATCCATGTACCAAATTTGATGAAGCAAAATATTTTTTATAGACATCATTGGCGTTCTCTGCTTTTCCATTGTCTCAAGCATCATATTATAAGTTTCTTGTTTTCTTATTTCATCAACCTGAATTTGCTCCTCTGCCTTTTCAAAAAGAGCCTTTATTTCGCTATTTCTCATAATCATTCTCCATTAGCTTTTTTAACTGATTTATGCCTAATCGAAATCTTGACTTTGTAGTAGAAACACTGCACCCCATAATCTTTGCAATATCCTTAAATTTCATTTCTTCATAAATGCGAAGAATAATAACTTCTCTCGTATCCTGAGAAAGTTTCTTTAATAAATTTTTCAAATAAACAGCATCCTCCACTTCAATCAACATATCTTTCCAATTTGGAATTTTATCAATCTCTTCCTTTTCTATGACTGCTACTTTTTCTTTCTTATCACGGAAATAGTTGAAACATATATTCCTTGCAATGGTCAGGAGATACCCTTTGAGATTATGATGTTTATAGGAAGTTCCATATTTCATAAATTTTAAAAAAGTTTCCTGAGCAATATCGTAAGCATCATTCTCTGTTTGAACCATATATAAACAAAAGCGATAAATATCTGCATAATATCGTTCAACAATAATACTGACTGCTTCTTTATTCCCGCTATGCATTTTTTGAATTAACTCGCTGTCCTTCATAGCGTTTTCTCCAATCATAAAACGTTTTACACCTTATATAACCACTACACACTCAAAAAAGTTCACCACAAAAAAATTTTTTTCATTTCTTTTCAAATACTTATAATAACTCACGTAATTCTACATCCTGCAGTTAGGGACTATGAAAAAAATTTGTTTTAATCGAAATATAAAAATTCTATAATGCGTCTTTTCGCAACTTGTAAAATAAAATAGGCAGCTAGTTCTTCTTAGCTGCCTACCCGCCAATGGAATATTTGGATTCAGGCATTATCCACGCCTTCCTACGGTCATTTTTATTATATTCTCAAGTCAATTTATTATCCCTACAAATACAGTATTCTATCATATAGATCTTTCCAGTTTGCTGGTAATATATTCATTTTATATACATCAATTTTTGTCCTGGAAATGAGTCTGTCTAATTCGTTCATCAACATATCAGCATCTTGCTGCAGTAATATTTTCTTTAAAGCATATAATCTTGAATACAAATTTGTATTATCCGGAAGAACATCTGTGCTATCTCTATTATCTGGTATTACCACAGAAGAAGTCATGCCAACTACCATCGAATGATGTGCACAATAATTTCTTAAATTTCTAACAGCATCCAACCATGTATCCATCTGCTTTGTTACTTCTTTCTTATAGTTGGAAGCAGAATATGTATAATCCAACACCTCTTTTCTTAAGTCGCCACGCAAATATGAATAAATCATCACAATCGTACCCATTTCAAAATAAGAAAATGCTGCCCATACAGGTAATACATTGTTTTGGCGAGTTCCCCCTTTACGGTACTCCCTTAGTTCCGGATGTTTTACAACATCTCGTCTGAGTTTTTCCTCATCATTTGTTAAATTGGCAAAAAATTTCGTATTAAAAAAAGTTATATTTCTATTTCTGGTCTTTTTATCTTTCTCGCTCTTAGTAGGTGTGTAGTATTGTCTATCCAAATAAAAGCCTGCATCTCCGGTCTTTAACGAAACAGCATTGGCAATCGCACTTTTAAAACGAACCTCTGCTTTCTTACAATACTTAAATAATAATAACCTTAATTGCACATCAAAATCATATAGTTCAAAGAAAACTTTTGAATTCGCCTTACTTCCAAACGCATTGACTTGTGTCAAAAGAAATTTTCCATAACGGCTTGCTCTGAAATAACCTGCATAACCAAGAAATTCTCTCATCTTTTTTCTCTGACGAAAAGTGATATATTTTTTCATTAATACAACCTGGGATTCTAAATCCATTGGTAACTCAGTATTCGGCATTTGCAGCACCCTCTTTCATAGTAAAAAAAAAGAATGGATATACCATTCTTAATCCCGCCAATGGAATATTTGGATTCGGGCATTACCCATGCCTTCCTACGGTCTATGATTATATTAACACATGACATTTAAAATATCAACAATTTATTCAAAAATCCCTTATGTATCCAGGCTGTCCTTCTCCTTTTTTCTGTAAATCGGCTTATATAATAAATCAATCATTTTTAGAGCAAGTTTCGCAATGTAGCACAATAACCCTTTTCCGGGTTTACTGGCTACTTGCAACTTGATGGGGATTTCGTTTCCCCATACCCTCGACCGTAATCAAAGATATGCGTATTGGTTTCCATTTACATGGTCACAGCGTGATGATTCTCCATCACTTGCTTTCACAGCAAGCTGTAAAATTTCCTTATGCGGAACCTTTATGCAAAGAGGAGCATTTATGACACGACCCAAAAAAGGCGAATCCCTTATCAAAACCAAAGGCGTTCATCTACGTATGAGTGAAACAGAATATGAAATTCTGTCGGAAAAAGCTATCGCAACAAACATGAGTATTTCTGATTTTATCGAGAAAGAGACACCTAGACGAGAGATATGTCTCTGTCTCTTTGCCCATTATAATAGGCAGCGATTTCACTCGCTGCCTAAATTTCCGTTAAACCGATATCCTAC
>CAUCYJ010000130.1:0-7624 GCA_958446945.1 uncultured Lachnospiraceae bacterium
ATGAAAAGTTTCTTAAAAGGAAAGAACGGCAGCGGTCCTGGGACCGGCTGCCGTTTTGAGGAAATTAGGAATTTATTTCTGTAAAATATGGATAGCGAAACCACCATATTCTCCATTCAGATAGATATTTTTTAATTTGCCCGCTTCTGTGTAAGCTGCTGTATCCATGTTAAAAGAAAATCCTTTCTCTTTCAGTTCTTCTACAGCTGCCTCCAGATCGTCGGTTTGCATAGCAATATGTCCATTGCTTCCGAGAAACGGAGCCTTCATACATTCGAAGTACGATCCGCCGAATTCGGATTTCTGTCCGTGGCGAGGCTCAAGATTAAACATCATGCTGAGAAGTTTGGCAAGTTTCAGCGCTTCGTCAGCATTTGGTGTGTTAATGCCAACGTGCACAAGTTCAAAATTATTTTTCATAATGAATCAACTCCTATACATTCAATGCGATCCGATATTATACCGGGAAGATCAGCAGTGATCCGGCTGTTAAAGCAAGCAGACGAATGAAGTACTGCGGGATCGTAAACTTCCAGAATTCTTTGATATTGTAATCACCAACCCCCATTACCATCGCAGGCATACCATCGATTGGAAGGAAGTGTCCGCACCATCCGGAAATAACGATTGCACAGGCAGCGGCTGTAGGATCAAATCCAAGATTTACACAAGTTGCGATTGCAAGCGGTGCAAATACATAGACAGTACCGATTGTAGAACCGGTCATTGTTGCAAGTACGCTTGTCAGGATACAGAATGCGAAGATCATGATGAATGGATTGATGTTTCCACCAAGCATTTCAGCTACTTTTGATCCGACAAGGTCTGTAAGACCTGTACTTCCGAGTGCATCTGCAACACCGATAACACCGGCAGACATCAGAATAATCGGAGCACTAATCGCATCGCGGATCTCTTTGAAGTCCATAACGCCTGCAACGAGGATAGCGCCTACAGAAAGACCGGCGATCGCATAACCTGCATCACCAATTTTGCTCTGAAGCAGCATACCAATAACAGCTACAACGAATGCAATATAAGTAACATTTTCTTTCCATTTTGGAAGCTTTGTTTTCAACACGCCCTGAGCTTTAGCTTCTTCTGTTGCTGCGGCGATCGGATGATCTGGCAGATATTTGTACTGGATCACACAGTTTAATAAGAAGCCGAGGGAAAGAATCAAGTTTACAATAGCAAATTTTGCAACCGGAATATTTGCAGTGATACCGGCGCTTCCGAGTACTGCGATTACGATACCGTACTGTAAAGCAGTGTTAAATGGAATCAGTGGATGGTTAGCAGCAAATCCGGCAGTCATGATGATTTTTGACGGCGGAAGTTTCTGGCTGTATGGCAAAGTAGAGAGTAAGCCGATGGTCATTACATAGTACGCTGTAGATCCTGTACCGAATAAACTACATCCGAGCATAACGATGAGGATCATAAGCATGTAGGCTTTGAAGCCTCCCCTATTTGCCATATTAAACATAGTCTCTTTGAATTTTACAATAAAGCTTGTTTTTTGAAGCGCTGCAATGATTGCCATGAATTCAGCCAACATAATGATTGTTGAGTTAGAGAATCCGGCAAATGCAGATTTGATATCAGCAATACCGAAAATAACAAGAAGTAAACATGCTAAAAGCGGCGGTGCGCCGAACGGCAGCTTATCCTGCATGATCAAAATGACCATAAGAACGGTAATTGCGATAGCAATAATCATTTGTGGTGTCATATAGTTCTCCTCCATTCTTTTAGATGATACCGTGTACAAAGTCTGCCACTTTGTACAAAACATATCTTCTTAACTTGAGTTTAGTATACAAGATGACAGAAAAGGCAACAAGAAAATAAGCAGGAAGATATGTTATAATTAGAAACACATAGAGGAAAATTATAAAATATGCATAAAAATATGTTGAAAAATGAAACATTTACCGTCAAAAGGTTGATAAGTGTTTCGAAATAGAACATATGGTAAAAAAATAATGCCGGCCTGTGGGAGTGAAGCCCCAGCAGGTCGGCATTTGTGTTACGTTTACATTTTATTTTTTTGTCCGTTTGTCATGCGGATCGCATAATCGATGGCATTGACGAGACTTAATTCATTGCTTGTACCTTTGCCGGCAAGAGCGAAGCCGGTGCCGTGGTCAACACTTGTACGGATGATCGGAAGACCGAGTGTGACATTGACTCCTTCTACCGCTTTCCATGTTTGAAGTTCGCGGTCATAAACGAAGCCCACTGTCTTCAGCGGGATATGCCCCTGATCGTGGTACATGCAGACAACGATATCGTACCATCCGCCAAGTGCTTCTGAGAAGACGCTGTCCGGCGGAATCGGTCCGACGGCATTAATGCCCTGCGCTTTTGCTGCTTCGATGGCAGGCTTAATCTCTTCGATTTCTTCTGTGCCGAAGAGACCGTTTTCACCGCAGTGCGGATTTAATCCGGCAACGGCTACTTTTGGATTCTGGATGCCCATATCCTTGCATGCATTGTCTGCAATCCGGATGACATCAAGCACACGGTCTTTCTTTACGCGGTCACATGCCTCACGGAGGGAAACATGTGTGGAGACATGGACGACGCGTAAATCATGGTGTGCCAGCATCATTGTATATTTCTTTGTGCCAGTATAAGTTGCGTAGATTTCTGTATGACCGTCAAAATGTGTGTGACCGTCAGATTTTTCGCCGTGATAAAACTCGAGGGCTTTATTCATTGCTTCTTTATTCAGGGCATTTGTACAGGTTGCGTCTACTTCGTCGTTCATTGCAAGCTCAATGACTTTGCGGACACACTGGAAAGCAGCATTTCCGCCTTCTATGCTTACCTGACCGATTGGAAATGCTTCCGCATCCGGAATTAATTCCATGTGAAGAACGTCGATCGTGCCGGGAGTGAAGAGCGCGTCGCTTACTTTCTCGCAGCGGTGGATTGTGATATCCGTCCGGTTGACAAATCGTGCGGCCTGCTCGATCATTTTCATATCTCCGACAACGATCGGGCGGCAGCGGTCATAAATATCTGTATGTGCAAGTGCCTTGACGGTGATCTCAGGGCCGTTTCCGGCCGGATCTCCCATAGTAATTCCAATGATTGGTTTAACACTCATTGTAGTGTGCTCCCTTCTTTATGCAATTAGTGCATTCCTTTTGCTTCGTTTTCTTTCAGAACTTTCTTGATTGCTTCAATACCTTCTTCCGGAACCTGGTTAAATGGCGCGCGGCATGGTCCTACATTGTAGCCGAGAAGACGTGTTGCTGTCTTAACGATTGTGTTTGGATTACCGTATTTGAAGCATGCGCGGAAGCTCTGGATACTTTCGTTGGCGGCTTTCGCCTCTTCAATCTTACCTTCCATAAACAGGTTGTAGATAGAAGCCATTGTATGCGGATAAACGTTAGCGCAGCCTGCAATACCGCCGGTACCGCCTGCCAGCAGTGTCCAGATGATGAGCTGGTCATTTCCGGATAATGTGTAGAACTTACCGTTTTCTTTTTTATTTCCGGCATCAATGTATCCGAGGATGTTTGTAAAGTTTCCGCTGGAATCTTTCGCGCCGATAATGTTTTCAATCTGAGCCAGACGGGCTACTGTTGCAGGGGCAAGGGCGTTTCCTGTACGAGCCGGGATGTTATAAAGAACGATCGGCATATCAACAGCCTCTGCGATTGTTTTGTAATGTACATAGAGCTCTTCCTGACTTGCAGCGGCAAAGCTTGGTGTAATAATAGAAAGGACGTCAGCTCCGGCAGCCTGTGCCATTTTGCTCTGTTCGATTGTTTCTTTTGTAGAAATGCATCCGGTACCGGCATAAACCGGAACACGTCCGTTACACTGCTCGATGACCGTTTCAAGTACGAGCTGTTTTTCTTTTGCATTTAAAATATAACCTTCGCCGTTTGTTCCGAATGGGAAGAGGGCGTGAACGCCGCCTTCGATCATGCGGTCAACCTGGTTGCGGAGTTCTGCGACATTAATAGATTCGTCATCATTCATTGGAGTCAGGATTGGCGGGATAATTCCTTTTAATTCGATGTTTTTCATGGTAAAATGTCCTCCTTTGTGGAAAATGTTTATGATTGCATTTATGTTTTTATAAAATCTGTTTGTAAAGCTCTCTTGCATCGTCTGCTGTTAAGGTGCGAGGATTATTTACGAGAAGTCTCTGTACCTGCATTCCGGATTCTACAAGTGTTTCCAAATCGCTTTCCGGTACGCCGAATTCTTTCAGACTTGTCGGAATGTCCAGATGTTTTACGATCTCTTCCAGACGATTGATGATCCATGCGGATTTTTCGGCTTCAGTTTTGCATGTCTTTACTTCATCGTGGCAGCAGCGGTCATATGCAATTGCAAAACGTTCCTGACAGGCAGGTTCGTTGAAGCGCATGACCGGAGCCAGAAGGATGGCATTGGAAACGCCGTGGGCAATGTGATATTTGCCGCCAAGCGGATAGCTGAGTGCATGAACAGCAGTTGTACCGCTTGCGGTAATGGCAAGGCCGCCGTAGTAAGCTGCAATCTGCATCCGGTTTTTCTCCTGCATTGCCTCCGGATCATCGCAGGCTTTCTCAATATTGTTCAGGATCAGATCCAGTCCTTCCAGAGCGTACAGGTCACTGAATGGATTTGCTTTATTGCTTGTGAAACATTCGATGCAGTGGGCAAGGGCGTCTACTCCTGTTGCAGCCGCGATGCTTCTTGGAAGATTCTTGATCATGCGTGCATCAAGGATGACATAATCCGGAATCATGTTCTCATTTACAATACCGACTTTCAGTTCCTTCTCCGGTACGGCAACGATGGCATTCGGAGTTACTTCCGCTCCGGTTCCGGCTGTTGTCGGGATCAGAATGGCAGGTACGCATTTCTTAGCGCGTCCCGGATCGTCCAGGAGCTCTTTGACGCCGTACTCATCTGTCACAAGTACGCTGGCAAGCTTTGCTGCGTCCATAACGCTTCCGCCGCCGCAGGCAATGATCATATCTGCGCCGCTTTCTTTGAACTGGTCAACAAGCTTTTGCACAGCCATGTAGCTTGGTTCTGCCGGAAGATCGTCAAGTACATAGTAATCGGCTCCGGAAGCCTTCACTGCTTCTTCCGGAAGTGTGAACAGTCCGGCTGCTTCGATCCCTTTATCAGTAAAGATTGCCACATGTTTAGAACCGCGGGCTTTCAGGATCGCTGTAATATTGTCCATAGCATTCTCACCGCCGTAAACGGCGTGTGGCATCTTCAGGTTATATGTTGTAAGCATAATTTCAAACACTCCTTTTTATGAAAAATGAATTTCTAATGGCTCTGCGCGGCTGTCGGGTTGTAAAGCCCTACACGTTCGCGTTTCTCACCGAGTACGTCTTCCTCACGGAAGCACATATATTTTACACCGAGACGTGTGCGTGCGGCATAAGCAAGGTGGATCATACCGTCGCGTGTCTGCATAATGTAAGGATATTCATACTGTTTATTGTTTGTTTTATTTTCTTCTCCGATAAATCCTTCTCCGCGCTCCATCCAGCGAATGATCGGGAAGGTAAGTCCGCCGTCTTCGGAAAGGGCTACGGCAACCGGGCAGCGAAGTCCCGGCCATGCAGCTTTGCCAGGCTGCGGATCCGGTGTACAAGTTGGATTATAGGCAATGGCAATTCGTCCGCTCTGAAGCTTGATGGCGCTGATGCTTGAGTTATTATTCGGAAGCGGTGTAGGCTTTGGAACACTCCATGTATCGCCGTAATCAAAGGATTCGCTTCTGTGGATGCGGTATGCTTCACGGTTTCTCATAAATGCCACAAGATGTCCCGGCTCAAGCTCTACCACATTGGCGTGCACATGTCCGTTGCTCTTTGGCATCATGACCATGCGCCATGTTTTGCCGCCATCATCGGAGATACGGAAGGCACTTGGATCTCCGGAGAGTCCGTCTTCGGAATCAGTACAGATCCAGTTGGAGAAGATCCAGCGTCCATTAGAAAGAATCTGGATCGGCTGGCGGCAGAAAGTACCTTCTTCCGGGAACATTGTTTCATATTCGCCCCAGGTGCGTCCGCCGTCGGTACTTTTCTGACAGCGCACAACAGAAGTAAACTGCATATTGTCTTTGCCTTCCTGGCGGTCAAGCTGGGCAGTGTACATAGCCCATACAGCATTGTCAGGGCCGTAAAACAGTGACGGGTTCTGCTCGCTTCTTGTCGGATCACCAGAAATGTCGACAGGTGGAAGCCATTTATCAGTTCCATTTGGCAGAAGAGAGCAGATGATATGGATATCTGCACTTCCTTCGTAAGTACCTGCAAACCAGCAGCAGAGCAGATCACCGTTTGGCAGTTCAACCATTGCCGGCGCGTGGGCAGTTGGATATCCGCCTGTTGGAAGAAGCGCTTCGTATGTGCCCATTTCGTCATTTTCGTAAATTTGTCCGTCCCAGGTCAATCCTGGCAGTTTTTTGTATGTCATTAGTTTCCTCCTATTCTGTCGGCAAGTGTGATCAGAAGATCTTCCTGGCCGAAACCACCTGATTTTGTGATGACATGGCGTGTGCAGCCATGGTAAGTAAATTGTGCGAGTACAACGCCTTTGGCGAGCTCGCAGATTGGTTCAAGTTCACTGACACCAATGCAGCTCATGCACTGCAGGAGCGTATCTCCGCCGGTCAGCAGAAGTGTGCCAAGAGACGGGCTTGTGAAGAGTTCTCCAACAAGTGCTCCGAGGCTTCCGGCAATCCGAACACGGATTGTCTCAAGGTCCATATCATGAGCAGAGGCGTAATCAGCAGTCAGCTGATTTCCACCCTGATCATTTGTTTCAATAATACAGTGAGGATTCTTCTTTAGCATAGATTCAATCTGCTTTAAATGTTCTGTGCCATTAGAGCTTTTCCAGTAACCGGATGTGAGTTTTTGTTCCGGTGTCAGTCGAAGTCTGGAGAATCCGGCCTGTTCTGCTTTGTCAAGCTGTGCAAGTGTGATTGGATTGACGCTTCCGCAAACAACAAGGAGTCGTTCATCCAGTTTCGGGAAGGTGCGTTTTGTATCCGGAGTAATAGCCAGAAGTTCCGGAAGGGATGCACCGAAACCTGCACAGCCAGCCATAATCCGGAGTGTGTTTTGGGAAAACAGAGCTTTCCCGGTGGCAGTCAGTTCTTTGATATGCTCCGCATCGAAAACGAGAATACCATCTGTCTGTGGAACCGGATCGGATTCATTTAGCGCCGGAAAACTGTGAGCTTGGCAGTTTGTTTGTTCTGCAATTAACTCTGTGACAACAGAATGTTTTACCGGTTCAAATGGATCGATACCAAATGGACTTTTCGTTACAGGAACATTGTCAATATAATGGACACCATTCTTGGTAATGCGATTCAACTGTGGAAATGCCGGAAGGAACGGAAGCTGTCTGCATCCGCTTGCATCTAGAAGTGCAGCAAGCTCCGCACCGATATTTCCGCGCAGTGCAGAATCTGTTTTTTTATAAATATAGTGGATATCTGTCTTTAGACAGCGTTTTGTCAGTTGATACACGATGTCATATGCTTTATCGGCTGGCAAATGTCTTGTCTCTGTATCGATAACAAGCACTTCTGCATTCTGAGAAGCAAAATCAATTTCCGTATCTAAGA
>CAUCYJ010000131.1:0-7583 GCA_958446945.1 uncultured Lachnospiraceae bacterium
GGTTTCCCATCTATCTTATGCAACAGTTTATTGCTGCCAAATCTTATGCTGTTTCCTGCTGCTAACAAAATCACATGTATCTTTCCGTTCATTTTTACTGTGCTTTCTCTTTCTGCATTTCGCAGTATACTTTCTCCGGTGTAATCGGAAGCTCACGGAAATGTCCTCCCGTTGCATGACTAACGGCACTTGCGATAGCCGGAGATGGCGTATTAATTACAATCTCACCAATAGACTTTGCTCCAAACGGACCGCTTGGCTCATAACTGCTCTCAAAATCAACACGGATTTCCCCCACATCCAGCCTTGTCGGAATTCTGTATTGCATAAAAGAATTGCTAAGATCTTTTCCTTTGGCATTGTATACAACATCTTCATAAAGTGCCATACCGATTCCCTGAGCAATACCTCCTTCTGTCTGCACGCGCGCAAGAGCCGGATTAATAACCGTTCCGCAGTCTACTACTGCCACATAATCAATCGGTGTTACCTTTCCTGTCTCCATATCCACTTCAACCTCTGCCATACCAACCATAAACGGCGGCGGTGATGTTGGAGAATAATGAGCCGCTGTTACTTCAAGCGCTTCATCATTCGCACAGAGAGATGCATTTGCCAGTTCTTTCAACGTAACTTCCTCACCTGTTTTTAAACATACGACAGACGTTCCATTAAATTCTACTTCTTCCTGCGCGCACTGCAGCATCTTTGCTCCACGCCTTGTAATCCGCTCCCGAAGCTCCGTGCTTGCTTTCATAACTGCCATTCCTGTTACATAAGTCGTACTGGAAGCATAAGAACCACAGTCATACGGTGACACATCTGTATCAACTCCTGATACAATAATATTATCCATATCGCAATCCATACAGTCAGATGCCATCTGAGCCAGAATGGTATCGCATCCGGTTCCCATATCCGTTGCCCCGATCATCAGGCTGTAGAAGCCATCATCATTCATTTTCAGCGTTACAGAACCGGTATCTACATTGGAAATACCTGACCCCTGCATCGCCATTGCTACACCAACTCCGCGTACTTTTCCATTTCCCATATCGCGATACGGATATTTATCATTCCAGCCAATCATTTCCTTCGCCCGTTCCATACAGCGGTCAAGTGCACAGCTATCTGTTCGCTCTCCATAATAAGCCGGCATAACTTGTCCTTCCCGAACCATATTTTCTTCTCGAAGTTTTACTGGATCCACACCCATTTTTTCTGCCAGCTCATTCACTGCAGATTCTACTGCAAAAATGCCCTGCGTTGCCCCGTATCCACGATAGGCTCCTGCTGACATAACATTTGTATATACAACATCATAATTGAAGCGGAACGCATCTAGCTTACCGTATAATGGAATAGATTTGTGTCCTGATAATCCTACTGTTGTCGGACCATGTTCTCCGTATGCGCCTGTATTTGACAGTGTATACAGATCAATCGCACGGATACGTCCATTTTTATCTGCTCCAACCCGCACATGCATCTCCATCTCATGCCGCGGAGACGACGCTGTCATAGATTCTTCTCTCGTAAATACGAGTTTCGATGGTTTCCCAGTCATCCATGTAACAAATGCAGGATAGATCTCCATAACTGCCGTCTGTTTTGCTCCAAATCCTCCACCGATACGAGGTTTTACAATCCGTACTTTAGATTTTGGAATCTCCAGCGCAATTCCAAGAATTCTCCGCACGTGAAAAGGTACCTGTGTAGAAGACACGACTGTCAGTCTCTCATAAGTATCTATATAAGAATAAGCGCAAAAATTTTCCATCATCGCCTGCTGATTTGCTTTCGTGTGATAAACTTCATCAACCACATAATCACATTCTGATAACACTTGTTCCACGTCACCTTCACCGCATTCATCATGCGCGCAGAGATTTCTTTTATTATCTGCTCCTACCGGACAAAGCGCTTCCCAGTTTTCCTCCGGATGAATCAGCACCGGATGATCTTTTGCTTCATGGAAATCAAGAATTGGTTCCAACAGATCATAGTCCACTTTCATCAGCCGCATTGCTTTCTTTATGCAGGTTTCGTCCCTTCCTGCAATAATTGCCACCGGATCTCCGACAAACCGCACATGGCGATCCAGAATCAAACGGTCATGTGGGCTTGGCTCCGGATACGTCTGACCTGCTAAAGTAAATCTCGTTCCCGGACAATCTTGATATGTAAAAATCTTTTCAATTCCTGGAACACTCTCTGCTCTTGATGTATCAATTGAACGGATTACTGCATGTGCGTGAGGACTTCGCAGTAACTTGATTACAAGGCAGTCTTTTGGCGCCAGATCATCTGTATAAATCGGCTTTCCTGTTACAATGGCCTTCGCATCCACTTTCGGAATCGCTTTATTTACCACTTTCATCTGCTGGAACCTCCTCTCTGTTTAAGTATTTTGTAATTGCCCGAAGCTGCCCCATATATCCACTGCAGCGGCAGAGATTTCCCGCCAGATATGCTTTAATCTCCTCCTCGGTCGGATGCACAAGTTCGCGCTCCATAGCAAAAATATTCATAATCATTCCCGGCGTACAATAACCGCACTGTTCCGCACCTTCCGCTGCCAAAAACTTTCCGAAACGCTCTGCCTCTTCCTTCATTCCTTCCAGCGTTACGACTTGTTTCCCTTCTACTCGTGCCGCCAGCATCGCACAGGATAAAATCGGTTTTTCTTCCAACAATACTGTGCAGAGACCACAGCCAGTTGTATCACAGCCACGTTTAACACTGTAACATCCCATATCACGCAAAAGATCCAGAAGGATTGTATCTGCTTTGATCAATGCCTCTACCGGTTTCCCATTTAAAATAAAATGCAGTTCCATCATTCTCCTCCTATTGTTCTGCTGCTTTTTCCAAAGCTCTTCTCACACAGACCTCTGCCAGATGACGGCGATATGTTTCACTGCCGCGCATATTACTTCCATAAGACATAGACTGAGCAGCCTCTTTTGCACAGCCACGAATCGTTTCTTCCGTATATTCAGCAAGTTCCGTCTGAAACAGCGCTGCTTTCATTGGTCTTGCACCAATAGAAATAAAGACTTGATTTTCCTTTACCGCAGCAGCTGCTGCAATTACCGGAAAATCTGTTTTTGCAATTCGCTCAGCTAAATAGCAAATGCTTCTTCCATCTTTTCGAATCCGAATCCGCACTAAAATATCGTTATCCCGTTTCATTTTAATAAATTCCGCAAGCGGAACTAAACCACCCTTATAAAGTTCCACAGACGTATCCAGCGCCAGAAGGCATGTCAGGATATCTGAAAATCCAAACCGTCCAAATACAGAACCGCCTATCGTTGCCTGATTTCGAAATTGAACTCCGATAATGTCTTTCACACAATCAGCAATTGCGCCGTGAAAATATTTATTCAGCCCTTGATGAATTTCCATCTCCCGCAGGCTTACCATGCATCCAATAGAAAAATCTTCTTCTGTTTCTTCTATCTGATCCAGTCCCAACCCAGACAAATCTACAACCGTCTGCACATTGGCAGTTCCAAGTCGCATCCACATCATTCCGCCAAGAATCCGGCAGGATCGTTTCTGATTCAATTCATATGCCTCTTCCAGGCTCGTTGCTTTTACATAATTCTGAATAGTAATCAAGATATTCCTCCTTGTTTCCTTACATCATACAAAAAGGCCATTTATTCCCACAAAATAAATCAGCCCATACCTTAATTCATAATACCATATTCTCATTCTGTCTACAATATATTTATCTTTGAAATCAAAATTCACGAAAAAATGTCAAGTGCTCTCTTCCAGATTATCATATATTTTGTCAAACTATGAAAAAAAAGATTGAAAATCGAAAACTGATAGCGTATTATGTAAAGTAAATTTAATTTTAACATTTTAGATTTCAGAAGGGATATCATAACTATGCAGCTCTTAAAAGAACGTATTTTAAAAGATGGCGTCATCAAACCTGGAAATGTCCTAAAAGTGGACAGTTTTTTAAATCATCAGATGGACATTGATCTGATCAATGAGATCGGCAAGGAATTTCGCCGCCGTTTCCCAAGTGATAAGATCACAAAAATTCTGACTATTGAAGCATCCGGTATCGGAATCGCCTGCATTGCTGCCCAGTATTTTCATGTACCTGTGATTTTCGCTAAAAAGACACAGAGTATCAATATTGACGGTGAAGTATATCACAGCAAAGTAGAATCATTCACACACAAACGTGTCTATGATGTGATTCTTTCTAAAAAATTTCTTAATGAAGATGACCATGTTTTGATCATCGATGATTTCCTTGCGAATGGATGCGCACTGCTTGGGCTTATTGAACTTGTGAAAGAGGCCGGCGCTTCTATTGAGGGTGCAGGAATCGTTATTGAAAAAGGATTCCAAAAAGGTGGGGACAAAGTGCGTGAACAGGGCATCCGGGTAGAATCACTGGCAATCGTAGATTCTATGACCGATGACAGTTTGATTTTTCGCTAGATTTTATAACTAATTTGTATCTCTAATAAAAATTTACACGAATCATCCATCAGATGTTTTTCTGTATTTCTAAGCGTAACACAGCTAAGCGGCACTTTTATGAGTGCCGCTTATTAATATTTATAATTATTTATCATAACCTGTTTCTTTCCTATTCATTGACATTTTCCAACAGATTTTTTTATACTTTAGGCATGGGAATTTTATATCCTGCGTAAATCTATTCTGCATTTACAAATATTTTTAGAAATGAGAGGAATCTTATATGAAAGCTAAGAAACCATATGCTTCTGTTTTTGAACTAAACGGAATGCCCAAATTGTCTCAGGCTTTTCCGCTTGCACTACAACATGTAGTAGCAATGATCGTTGGATGTGTGACGCCTGCCATTGTCATTTCCGGTGTCGCCGGCCTAAATGGCACTGACAAAGTTATTCTTGTTCAAGCAGCTCTCTTTATCGCTGCCATTTCCACTTTAATCCAGCTCTTTCCGCTTGGCGGAAAACTTGGCTCCGGTCTTCCGGTCATTATGGGCGTCAGTTTTGCCTACCTGCCAAGTATGCAGGCAATTGCAGGCAGCTATGATATCGGAACTATTTTGGGAGCGCAGCTGATTGGAGGATTCGCCGCGATCTTTGTCGGACTTTTTATTAAAAAGCTCCGAATCCTTTTCCCTCCGCTTATTACCGGAACTGTTGTATTTACAATCGGCCTTTCACTCTACCCAACTGCAGTTAAATATATGGCTGGAGGCGCATCTTCACCGGATTACGGTTCCTGGCAAAACTGGCTTGTAGCAGGAATTACCCTTGCAGTCGTAATTGCTTTAAACCATTTTGCAACAGGTTTCCTGAAACTTTCTTCCATTCTTATAGGAATGATTGTTGGCTATCTTGTTTCTGCATGTTTTGGAATGATTAATTTTTCAGCAGTTTCTAAAGCCGGTCTGTTTCAGATTCCAAGTCCGCTGCATTTTGGATTAAACTTTGAACCTTCCGCTATCATTACAATCGTGTTACTCTTTGTAATCAATTCCGTTCAAGCAATCGGTGACTTTTCCGCAACTACAGGTGGCGGTCTCGACCGCGAGCCAACAGACAAAGAACTCTCCGGAGGCATTGTTGCTTACGGCTGTACAAATATTTTCGGTGCTCTTTTTGGCGGTCTTCCTACCGCAACCTTCAGCCAGAATGTTGGTATTGTTGCTTCCACAAAAGTTGTCAATCGAATTGTTCTCGGTCTTGCAGCGGTCATCATCCTCTTTGCCGGACTGATGCCAAAATTTTCTGCCCTTTTAACAACCATTCCACAGTGTGTACTGGGCGGAGCTACCATCTCTGTATTCGCAACAATTGCTATGACCGGAATCAAGTTAGTTGTACAGCAGCCATTAACTTACCGTAATACTTCTATTGTCGGTCTTTCCGTTGCTCTCGGCATGGGAATCACACAATGTTCTGATTCTCTTGCACATTTTCCGGCATGGGTAACAACTGTCTTTGGTAAATCCCCAGTAGTTATTACAACGATCATGGCAATTCTTTTAAACACAATTCTTCCAAAAGAACAGATAACGAAAAGAAAAAAATCATAATAAAATCAAACAAAAAATCAGCCGGAAGCGTTAAGCGCCGGCTGATTTTATATACTACAGGAGCTTCCTGCAGCTATTTTATTTAATCCGAATCCCAATTCCTGCAATCACGCGATAAACTTCTTCTGCTTCTGCCGCAAGGGCGCATCCTATCTTTCCCATCTCATCCCGAAGCTTTCTCTGGGATAACTCCATGGGCGTAATCCCACTTCCGGTTTCGTTCATAATCACGATAGCCTGTCTCTCTGGAAGTTCAGCTGCTACAATTTCTTTTTGGAGCTGCAAAATCGTATCAATACCAGCAGACATATTTTCCAATATCTGTTCTTCTTTTATCGTAATGCACATCTCCTGTGGAAATTTTTCACTGACAAAAGCATGTTTTCCCTGGCATGCGCCACCAGTCACAAATCTCATCATGCATTTCCTCTCTTCTGCTATTGTGCCATAAGCTTCTCCAAATCTTCCAGAAGCTTTCTTACATCACATTCTTTTGTTGCCCAGCTCGTACAGAATCGGATCACACCTGAATTCTCGTCATATGGCTGAATATAGGCAAAACTATACTCTTCTCTCAGCGCACGGATCTTTTCTTCCGGCAGAATCAGAAATTGCTGATTTGTATCGCTTTCCATAAAAAACGGAATCCCAAGTGCCTGTACGCCATGCTTCAAAATCATCGCCATCTCAATTGCATGTTTGGAAATTTCAAAATACAGTCCATCACGGAACAATTCCAGAAACTGGATTCCAAGAAACCGTCCTTTCGCAAGCATTCCGCCTTTCTGCTTTATGATATAACGGAAATCCTCTGCTAACGCCTGATTCGAAAATACGACTGCCTCTCCAAACAGCGCTCCCACTTTCGTTCCCCCAATATAGAATACATCAGTATTTTGTGCAATCACAGGGCGAGTTACATCCGTATGTTCTGCACAAAGCCCATATCCCATTCTTGCTCCGTCCAGAAACAGATACATTCCGCAGTCTTCGCATGCCTGCTTCAATTCTTCCAGCTCTTTTTTTGTATACAATGTTCCGTATTCTGTCGGATGAGAAATATACACAAGTTTCGGCTGTGTTATATGCTCAAAAGACTCATCGCTCCAATGAGCTTTATGAACACGGCGCACATCCGCTCCGCTGATTTTTCCATCTTTTCCCGGAACCGTCATAACTTTGTGACCGCAAGCTTCAATTGATCCTGTTTCATGCACATTAATATGACCAGATTCTACACAAAGTGCCGCCTGATGTGTTCTTAAAATGGCATCGATCACTGTTAAATTTGCCTGAGTTCCTCCTACCAAAAAATGTACCTCTGCATCAGGAGCTTCACAAACTCTGCGGATTTCTTCGCGGGCTTTCTCGCAATAGTGATCTTCGCTGTACCCCGGAAGCTGCTCCATGTTTGTCTCCATTAACTTTTCTAAAATTCGCGGATGGGCTCCTTCATTATAATCACAGTTAAATAAAATCATTTGTATCTTCCTTTCTCTTCGTCTGACTGTTT
>CAUCYJ010000132.1:0-7396 GCA_958446945.1 uncultured Lachnospiraceae bacterium
CGAAAATATATCTGATTTAATCAAACTGGATGACCATAACTATAAAATGTCTTTCTGCGGACAGGAAAAAATTGTTTCGGACAAAGAACTTTTATATCAACTGTCGAGTGGTACTACGAAGGGGATGTTGCTATATGTTTTGGTCGTTGCATCTTTACAGAATGGATTCGATTTGGTTGTTGATGAAATAGAAAATCATTTCCATAAAACATTAGTAGAAAATATGATCAGTCTTTATAAAGATAAAACAGTAAACAAGCATAAAGCAACTTTAATTTTTACAACTCATTATTGTGAACTTCTGGATTTATTTAATCGTCGGGATAATATTTATATTGCCAGAGCTGATATAAAAGTAAATCTTGTAAATATGTACAGTAATTATAAAATTAGAACAGAATTATTAAAAAACAGGCAGTTTTATAATAATGTTTTTCAGACGGCTGTCAATTATGATGAGCTTATGAGTCTGAAAAAAGAGTTGAAGAAATGAAATATTTAATCATGTGTGAAGGACCAAATGAAAAAGCAATTATTGATATCCTACTGCAAAATGACTGCCTGAATTTTACAGAGGATGATTTGCTTGGATTAACTTCCTATCATGCAAGACAGATAAAAACTTCTGCTCAGGTTCGAACAGAATTAAACATTTATCCGGGAGAAGTAATAATTTAAAATGAGAGAAGAGGGACTGAGGGTTTTACTGGTCTTACTTCATAATAAAAGAACTTACATTGTAAAAGCAGTTGGATTTGAGAAAATTTATTCTTAAATTCAGCTGCTTCTATATTCTGCTTTGTCTGTTAGATTAATGATAACAGATTTTCGAAAACTAAAAAGATTTCACAATTTTTACCATGCACCCACATTGAACTTGACAATGTTTTGTGATAGGCTATAAGAGTGAAAAATTACAAAAAAATATAGTATGATTTTACTAAGGAGAATCAAGAGATATATGAAGATTAAGCATAAGAAAGTGGCAGCATCAGGAATAGCAGTTGCTTTGGCGGGTGTTCTTGGAGTTGGGGCATTATTACAGACCAGCGTTTCTGTACAGGCCTCTTCAGCCATGATGCCCGGTATAGAGGAAATCGTAAGTGAAGCATCCGCGGATAAACCGTTTAAAATTCTTGAAATTGTAGACAATACACAGGATGCGGAAATTGGATATTACGTGTCCGGGCAGGAGCCATATATTAAATTGTATTCTTATACATATAAGTACAAGGACGAGAATAATACTGAGCAGGAGGAAACAATCCATTTTCAGACGTTGGAGGAAGGGTTGGAGAAACTGCCATCTGACACTCTGCGCAAAGAATTTGCACAGAATGTAAAGATAGATGATGGAAATATTTCCGGAGAAGGGACAGGTATTAAAAATATTCAGAGTATTTGTTATCAGGACGGTAGCACCGGAGATGCAGGTGATTATCCGCTTTCCTATAGTCCATATGTAGAGCAATATTTTATTTCTTCTGATGAAGAAAAGAGCGGAAATTGGACAAGGATTGATTTCAAAGATGCGAAAACTGATAAGAGCAGAACAGATACCGTAAAGATCAACGGAGAATATCGGGAGAATTCTGCAGGTACTGGAGATTATACCAAGCAGGAGCAGACGTATTATCCTATACGTGAAGATTCTGATGATAAATCCAAAACAGATAAATATCGTGAAAATATCCAGAATTTTTAGTATGCAGATGGTGGAGAGGCAAATGCGCCTTATTTTCTTGAGTTTGAAGAAGTAGATAATGCAACGGTAAATGCAGCTTTTGATGCGAATCATAACAAAACAAATGGAAATAGTATTCTGTCAGAGTACAACTATGAAAATGGAGAATACGGTTATTATGAGAATGTTTACAGTGATCTGACACAAGAAATTGTCGAAAATATTACAAAAGGCACGTATACATTTCCTGGAGAGAACCCTGAGATAGATTTAAGTTCAGCGGTTCAGATTCCCAATATAACGAGCACTACATCTGTAAATGCAAGAACTTTCTCTGATGGTACAGGAGATTTTTCAAGTATCAATGAACAGAATCCAACTGATACAAAGAGCAATAATGCAGACCAGACCAATATTTCTGCGGATAACAGCCAGACAGCGGATGCTTTTTCGTCAGGGGATTTTTCAGATGGTGTTTCTGCAGATGGAGATATTGGCAATAATGACACCGTACAGACACAAAATGTTTCCGATACAGGAACAGATTCAGACTTTGATGCAGGGGCTAATCAGAATGCAACCACAGATCCTGCTCAGACAGATACAGCTCAGGCGACTGCTATAATAGAGAATGATAAGATAGAGCCTATTATAGCCTATACACAGAAAACAGATGGAAATGTAACTGCTATAGATGATTCAGTGGGTAAAAGTGAAAATCCGAAAGTATACTATGGCAGAACCATTGATCAATATCCGTATTATCAATATACACTGATCAGTGATATGAGGAAGGTTATTACCTGTGCAACGGAAAATCAGGAAGCGGTAGATAATGGTACATTTACGCCTGCTGCTGAAACAGATCCGGAGAAAAGAATAACTTTCCAGGACAATCAGTACTGGTATTGGACAGTAGAGGCGAATGGAACTGTTGAAAGAAACCCGATTTCTGTGGTTACTCAGCGTCAGCCGGTTTCTTACGATGATATCCGAGAGATTCCTCAGGGTTTGGGGTATAATTATTATTATAAAGTAAAACAGGCATATTTCTGCTGTAAAAAAGGAACAGAAACAGATAATGATCATACATATGAATATTACGGATGGTATTCACCTTCCTATCCTGATCAGAATAATGTATATATCAAAGTGTCAGATGGTGACGGAAAAGTTGCGACCCATTATATTTCAGAGGCAGAGTATAAACTTACACCCGGAATCGGAAACTATGATTTTGTGCCGGATGAAACGAAAGACCAGAAATCAGTAGAAGTAAATCATATGTATTATCAGGGTGGATATAAAAATAATGACTGGTTTAAACGTTATGTATTCCACCTTACTGAAGGTGATGAGAAATCTAAGGAACAGTTTGACAAATTTAATATTGAGGTTGATACGATTTCTGCGGAGGATTTTAACAAAAAATATGGAATTGCCACAACGAGCATGAATGGTACTGAAGCGGTGGATTCCGGACAGGCAGCAGATTCAGCACAGTCGGATGGTACAGATTCGACAGAGCAGGTTTCAGAAACTGGGCAAATTGAGAATACAGACCAGATGGATGATACCTCTACTATTTCGACAGATGGACAAGAAACAGAAGCAGACGGCAGTGTATCTGAAGTTGAGTCGATGGTCAGTGAGGCAGGAGTGGAACTTGTTTCCATAGAGAATGAAATCAGTGATGGAACATCAGCAGAGACCATAGCTGATGAATTCCAGGATGGAACGGATACAGAGACTCCGAATGTAGATGATGTTATATCTGATAACAGCAGTGCTTTTTCAGCAGGTGATGCATCAATGGTTGAAACAACAAGAGAGTTATTGGAATATGGTCTGGTTTATATAAATGGACAAGTTGATACACAGGGAATTCAGAACATATACAATAATTCTATTCCGTGCATTATTAATACGAATAAATTAGGAGACGGGAATACAACACTGGCAAATGCAGTTTCTTCTTATATTATAAAAGAAGATTCAGATGGGCATTATGTAAATACATATATGTATTTCTTTAAAAACAAATTTCCAGACTCAGATCAGGCAAGTTTAATTAATTCGAACTTTCATACAAATTTTAATCCGGATGGACAAGATAACAAGATGGAAGTAGAAGGGTTTGAAGAAATTCTGGAGTATATTGAAAGTGAGAATAAATACCGGCAATTAGGACAGACAAGCAGCATAAGTACTACATCCACGGAGGAAGAAGTATCAGATGGTACAGATCAGCTTTCGTCTGGAGATGTTGAACTCTTGGAAAAAGATTTGAGTCAGGCAAGGGTGATTGAATATATTATTAATTATAAATATAAAAGAATTACAAATAGAAAACAGGATATAAAAGTTCTGGAAATCATGCCTGACGAAAATTGCAGCCAAATTGATGATAAGACGGTTGTCAATTGGTTATCTGATAAAGAGGCAACTAAAAACGAAAAACAATATGCAGAAAATGAGTCAGCAGATGCTAATTGCTGGCATGGAAAAAATAATTCAAATATACGGAATCCAGACTCGCCTAATAAGGCAATAGATAATAATCCGGATACACTATGGCATTCAGCATGGAATAGTGATAGTGAATATAGTAATTGCAAAAATCATGAACATTATCTGGAGGTAACACTGAAGAAAGAATCAACAATAAATGGATTTGAATATACAGGAAGGAAGAATGCTGATGCGGGTGTTCTGAAAAAATATAGGGCGGAATTTTTTGATTCAGAAGGTAATTTAATTGGAAGTACGGGAAGTAAAACACGTTCGACAGGTATTACCAGGGATAATTATTCAACAATAGGAAAAGTTACATTATCTTTTGGGCAAACATTTACAGAAGTAAGCAAGGTAAGGATATACTTTTCTGAAACATTGGATACAGATGGATTTGCATCTGGTGTACAAATTAATTTCTTTTATGATCCATATGCAGTTTACCCTGAAATTACTCATATGACTGCTTCTGAATTTGCAGGTCATATTGATGATATTGGTTCAGAGTATGATATGATATATATAAGTGATGCGAAGACAGAGGCAGACCATTCTCTGATTACAGGCGGTGGAAATCTTAGATATGTACATGTGGGATCTGCTGTCAGTATAAAATCTAACGACCAACATCTTCTTAAATTATTGGGACAACTTGATAAGGATTATTTAAGTACGGATAGAACAAAGTTTGCTCCATATTCTACATATAATGAAAATGGTTCGGGATATTTTCGTGGTTCAGGTAATGATATGACGAAACAGCAGTACAATATGTTGATGGAATTTGTTAAAAGCGGTTATCCGGTTGTATTTGCAGATGGACTTGTATCAGGAAAGAAAGCAAATTCAGAAGAAGTTGATGCGTCTTCTTATTACAGCCAGTTTATTACGGATGCGTTGGAATATAATAATAATGTGTACACAAAGAGTGAATTGGATAACGAAGAAAATAAAGATATTTATTTCTTTTCTAATTTAGCAAAACCTGTAATAGATTTTGATGTAAATGGCAGACCTGTAGAACCGGAACGTTTGAATAAGAGTGTTAGTGATGGAACAGAGAATCATTATATTGAGGGTAAACTTGAATATACATTTACTGTTAAAAATGATTCAGATTCATCTCCAGCGACTACTTCATATGATTGTAATCTTTATCTTGATTTGAATTTTGATGGAAATTATTCTCGTAATGAGAATCAGAGCAAATATATTGAAATTAAGGATTCAGATGGCAATGTGTTATCACGGAATGATAATGCACAGTATGAATTAAAAGTTGGAAAAAAATATACTCTTACGCGAAAAATTCCATCAGATTATTTTAAAATTATTGCATGGAAACTTGAATTAACTAATAACAGAAACATGTATATTCATACTTCTGAGACTGGATATGCAAAGCAAAAGGGAGATTCAAAGAATAAACAAACCATAAATGTAATACAGCTCGTACCTGACAGGTGTACATGGACGTTGGAAGGAAATACGGATTTTGATACATATATGAATCGAGTGGAAGATTTTCAGCTTAATTTAAAGACTGTTTATGTAAAGGATATTAATGATGGAATTTATAAGATGGATGGAAAAACTTATATTAATTTAGCTGATATGCTAAAGGACCAACAGATGCTGATTATTGGATTTGCGGATGTATATAAAGATATAAAAATAAGTGATGTACAGGCCATTTTAGATTTTATTCGATCAGGAAGAAGCGTTATATTTTCTCATGATACAACATCTTATGTAAATTATAATTACAATGAAATGAATAAAAGTATACCAAAGAATAATTATAATAATTTAGAAGGAGCATATAATGTTCCTTACGATAATTACCTTCATAGTACTGCAAACAATGTAACATGGGGCTTATCCTTAAATACAATTCTTCGCTCTATTACAGGTATGGATAGATATGGAATTACATCTGATGAAGACATTAAGGGAACGAGTGTTGGTACTCTTTTGAAACAGGGAAATGCATTACATGATGGAACATCTGTAAATTTTGAGGAACTGATGAAGCTCGCTGGTGATATTGCGTATCAACAGAATGATAAAACAAGTAGTTATGCACAAACACAAGGATATACAAATGTGCTTCTTTTGAATAAACTAGAGTCACATTCTTGGAATGCAACCAAAGTTAATGATGGCGCTATTACACAGTACCCATACAAAATTAAAGATAATATTTCAATAGCAGAGACACATGGGCAGTATTATCAGCTTGCATTGGAACAGGACAGAGATATCAATGGAATAAGTGATGGATGCAATGATGTAGTGGTATGGTATTGTCTTCCAAGAGGAGCATATGGAAATTCTACAAATGATGTGCGCAATGATTATTATTTCTACAGTAAAGGTAATGTTATTTATACGGGTGCCGGACATAGTTCGATAAGTAATGCAGATGAGATACAGTTATTTGTTAATGCAATAGTTGCAGCAGCAAATGTTACAGCGGTAAAACCGGAAGTGTCTTTTGTTAAAAGTCTTAATCCATCGGCAGAAGTGGAGAATATCAGATATTATATGACTGATCAGAAATTATGGACGAATACTGACCAGAATACATTAGAAAAAGATATGGATTTCTATATCAATGTTAAAGATTACAATATGGTCAGTGCGGATTTAAATCAAGATGATCTTGATAAGCAGGAAATTACGATGCAGTTCTATATTGAAGATGACAAAGGAGAAGTACAGGACGGTAGTGGAACAAATCAGCGTCTGTTAGACATTACAAGACAAATACAAAATATCACAGAATATGGAGGAAATGAGAGTGGAATTAATGTTTCGAATGATGGCATGTTCCATACTCGAAAAAATAATGCCTTTGGTTTTTCAGTGAAAAATATTGAAGATTATTTGCATAATTCTTCGAATAATGATTATAAGAGTTCGTGCAAAATATATGCCAAAATATCCAGTACAGTATATCTGTACAATGTTCCGAAAAAACAAACGGTATGGACATCTATTGACTTGAAACAACGTCAGCTTTTTGATTTAGACTGACCTGATATCTTTACGATAAAATGGTTTCATGGTATCATAAAATAATGATACCGTGGAACCAATAAATAGACTCCCTGCTCAGTTGGAAACATTGCGTTTCTGGTCTGAACAGGGAGTTTTACTATTTTATCTCCGGATTCCCGACAGTTCATCCTCAAT
>CAUCYJ010000133.1:0-7372 GCA_958446945.1 uncultured Lachnospiraceae bacterium
GTGTGATAAATAATCTTGTTGATAGTTACTGAATGAGTAATTAAATGTAGAGACCATCCGTCCAGGAACTGCTGCTGTCGGTATGTGCCGTATGGAAACTTTTCACACGATAAAAATATCCGATCGGTACTGTTAGTGTTTTGCTGGCTGTTACCGTGTAAGTGTTAGTTTTTGATGCTGAAAAATAATCCTGCTGCACCCATGCGTTACCTATTAAACGTTCCACTCGAACTCCGACAGAAATTTTCGGTACATTCATTTCCGCAACTGTTCTCCCCTTTGCATAAATCTTTCCTGTACCTGTTTTGTTAATATTAGAAGTACCAACTTGAAGATATGCTCCATACGGAATTACTTCTGTTTCTCCTTCTGCACATACTTTTTCAGACACATTATTGTCTTTTGCATTAACTATCGCATTAGATGTAAATAGACACCCTATTGTTGCCATAGCAATTAGAATTTTTATAGTTTTTTTCTTCATAAAATTCCTCCTTTATATATTAGACAATCGTAAAGGAAAAACCTTACACATTTTTAGAAAAAAATTAAATTTTTAATGATTTTCTCAATTTCTTCCTTATTTACTTTGCTAACTATACAGTACCAAGTCTCTTGATATTGAAATTCTGCTGAATACTTCTTAACATTTAAATCTTTTATTAAATACTCTGATATTTGAACTTCCATATTGTTTACTTTCACAATATCTTGATCAATTAATTTATCTTCAATATCAATTCCTGCTTTTCCTAAATTATATTGTTTTTGTATAAGGATAGAAACTTCTTTTTCTGCGCCACTGTATCTCAGAAATATTTCTTGTGACTCTTTATCAATATCAATCTCCTCAAACACCATCCCCTCCGGCAGATACCCCAATCTTACCGGATCAAATCCCAATTCATCTTTAATCTGCTGATATGCCTGTTCTTCTGCATCCATTTCATTTAATCCAGAGTCACTGTTATTCCCCTCTACATTGGCATTGATAGTAGCTCGATTTCTCTCTCCAAACATCTCCCGTGCAATCTTCAACGCCTGTTTTGGTCCTCCGACACTGGCAATAGTAAAACCAGAGGTCACTGCTATTACAATTCCGATTCCCGCAACTGCTGATACAATATTTTTCTTCCAATTTGCAGATTTTGTACGTTTGTTTTTCTTTCTACGAGATTCTTTTTGGAACTCCTCTATCTTTCTCTGCTTTTGAAGTTCTTTCCCAAGCTTCAACGCTTCTCTGTCTTCTTCGGATAACTGTGCATAAAGCTGTTCCTGAAGTTCTCTCTGTTTTTCATATTCCTCAATTCGCTTTTTCAGACGTTCTTTCATTTCCGGTGTCGGTTTTAGCACAGGATGATTAGCCATCTCTGTCTGTTCAGAAGATTCGGAAGGATTTTTTATTCTATTCTCACTTGATTTCTTGCATAATTCTTTCTTTTCATCCATACATCAGCCTCTTTCTTTCTGATTATCTTGCACTTTTTTTTAAATCTGTTAAGATAATCGTAGAAAATATTAGGAGGGGAACTTTATGAAACGCATCATATTAACCGGCGGTGGCACTGCCGGACATGTTACACCGAATATTGCCCTGCTTCCTCGTTTGAAGGAACTCAATTACGATATCCATTACATCGGTTCCTACAATGGAATCGAAAAAGAACTAATCGAACAATTCGGAATACCTTATCACGGAATTTCTTCCGGAAAGCTTCGCCGCTACTTCAGCATGAAGAATTTTTCTGATCCGTTCCGCGTATTAAAAGGATTCAGCGAAGCTAATAAATTAATAAAAACACTTAAACCGGATGTCATATTCTCAAAAGGCGGCTTCGTATCTGTCCCTGTTGTTATGGCAGGAAAACGAAGACACGTTCCTACAATTATTCATGAATCTGATATGACACCAGGTCTCGCTAACAAACTCTCCATTCCTTCCGCGACAAAAGTATGCTGCAATTTTCCGGAGACACTTGAGCACCTCCCGAAAGAAAAAGCAGTTCTGACCGGTTCCCCGATCCGTCAGGAACTTCTTCACGGAAATAAAATCGCAGCCCTTGATTTTTGTCATCTGACTGCGGATAAACCTGTGATTCTTATTATCGGAGGAAGCCTCGGCTCTGTCGCAGTCAACAATGCAGTCCGCGCCGTCCTTCCGGAACTTTTAAAAGATTTTCATGTGGTACATCTTTGCGGAAAAGGAAAAATTGATGATTCCTTAAAAAATCTTCCTGGATATGTCCAGTTTGAATATATTAAAGAAGAACTCAAAGATTTATTTGCACTTGCAGATATTGTCATTTCCCGCGCCGGTGCCAACGCCATCTGTGAACTTCTGGCATTGCATAAACCTACCCTTTTAATTCCGCTTTCTGCAAATGCAAGCCGCGGAGACCAGATTTTAAATGCCCGTTCCTTTGAACGACAAGGCTTCAGCCTTGTACTGGAAGAAGAAAATTTAACAAATACCTCTCTTCTGGACACTATTCACAAGTTATATAACAATCGAGAGTCCTATATCAATGCAATGAAAAAATCCTCTCAGCAGGATTCTATCGATACAATCATTCATTTAATTGAACAGGCTGCAAAATAGTTCTCTATAAGACTACTTAATTCTTTATGGGACTGTTGCAAAATAGAACTTATCTACAGACAATTCTTTGGATCTTCCCAACGTGTGTCTTGTATTTAAACCTTTTTGCAACAGCCCCGTTTTATATCTTTGTGATTTCTGTGTATTTACTGCCATATTGTTTTTTCAGCTTTGCCTTGGTTCTTGACATCATTGTATAAAGCGCATTCTCTGACATATGAAGACGATGTGCCGTTTCTTTTCGTGTTTCCTTCTTCTGATACAAAGCTTTCAGCGCTTCATATGCATTCTTATGTTCATGCTTTGTCTCTTCAAAAATCTGATTGCATAATTCTTCTGCTTCCCTTTGACAAAACTCACGGATATAGGCATCTTCTGTACTTGAATATCCATTGATCATTTCATCTTCCTCTATCTGAAGCTGATCAAAATCTATATAATCCAATTCGTGTTTCAGCTTCTTCACCAAGTTAAAGGATACATTTTTTGTTACTTTAATCAACCAGCTTTTTTCAAATTCAACATCATTTTCACGAAGATAAACATAATATTTATACATGACTTCCTGCACGACATCTTGTGCCAGATATTCATCTTTCAAAATATCAGCCGCTATATTTAAAATCACTTTAGCATAATCATCATAAATTTTATTCCAAAATTCATTTTGTAATTCTTGTTTATTCATACCCTCATCCCTATGGATCTCATTCTCAGGTTCTTATCATTCGTATTGATTATGCTATATCGTCTCGTGAAATTTTGTTAATATCTCTTCTTTATCCTCATCTGTCAGTTTCCCCATATTCCACCCTAGTCCTACCTGATCATCTTTGTAACGCGGGATCAAATGCAGATGGAAATGATGAACTGTCTGACCTGCTGCTTCTCCATTGTTCTGGACAAGATTATAACCATCGCACCCAAGCGCCTTTGTCATTCTTGTAATCATCTTTTTTGCAAGTACAAGCACTTTTGATGCAATCTCATCATCCAACTCATATAAATTATCATAATGTTCTTTTGGAAGAATCAACGCATGTCCTTTTGATGCCGGTCCGAGATCAAGAATTACCCGAAAATCATTATCCTCATATAATGTTGCAGTCGGGATTTCACCATTCGCCAATTTACAAAAAATACAATCATCTTTTTTCATTTTTCAACACCTCATTTGCTATTATAACTTACTATTTTTGCGGAATTTGTCACAATTTGTTTCTTGATTTTATTTGTATAATTATTTACCCGGTGCTAGACTTGTCATTATAGAAAGGTGGGATAAATATGATAACAAATACTTTTTTAAATACGATGGATGACAACTCGTTTTCTTTAAGTCAGATGACTCATGAACTACGAAATCCTCTGACAATCATCTACAGCACACTGCAGCTTATCGAACATCAGCATCCAGAAGTGGCATCTTATACTCACTGGGACTCTTTGTTTGATGATGTAGAATTTATGATAGAACTTCTTACAAGACTCTCTGCCTATGGACATGGTGCCGCACCTTCATTTGAAACAATACATACAACACCATTTCTTCGGCACGCTGCTCTTTCATTTGCAGCATCAATCTCTTCTTCCAACATTGAATTTACATCTCATATTGCGCCGGAACTACCAGACCTGATGGGTGATCCGACTTTATTAAAAGAAGTTTTGATTAATCTGCTAAAAAATGCTTTTGAAGCCATTGATCCAGAACATAAAGACAATATCTCCGGATCTATTCACCTCAAAGCATTCATGCGCTGCGGAAAACTTCATATTACTATTTCCGATTCAGGATGTGGAATTACTCCTGAACAGATTGACCACATTTTTAACCCTTTTGTCAGCTTTAAAAAAGGCGGCTCCGGAA
This sequence comes from uncultured Lachnospiraceae bacterium, assembly GCA_958446945.1. GTDB lineage: Bacteria > Bacillota > Clostridia > Lachnospirales > Lachnospiraceae > UBA9414. Next base: position 4,470 of record CAUCYJ010000133.1, read on the forward strand.
TCGGACTTGCAATTGTAAAACGAATCGTCAATTCGCACATGGGTACATTAGATCTGACTTCCAATATCGGATGCGGAACTACCTTTTCGGTAATTCTTCCTGTAAAGAAATATGGAACTGATAAACCCACATATGAGACCTCCGATATGAGCCATAACATCAATCCCGGAAGTTGTAACCCCATAATAAGATGTAACTAAAATCATGACAAGGATTCCTTTCCAGGTCATACTTCCGATCCTGCCTCCATTGCGTATTGCAATATAAAGGAGAGCTCCTACCATACCGAAAATGGCTCCGGATGCACCGGCAGAAACTGCATAGTCAGCGGTTTGAATTTCATTTAGCATTGAGAACAGATTACCGCCAATTCCACTAAGCATGTAAATACACAAAAATCTTAGTTTTCCTGTTTCCAACTCAACTTGAGAACCAAGAACAAAAAGCATAAACATGTTATTTACCAGATGATGAAATCCAAAATGCAGAAACATACTTGTAATGACTCTATAGTATTGACCGCTTTCAAAAAGAGGAACATACATAGCTCCTGCTTTTAGCATCCATGCGCCGTTTTCGGTATTTCCAGTACATTCCAGTACAAGAAATACAGCGATATTAATTGCTGCAATCCCTATCGTCATCCATGCCTTTTTCCCTGTTGTCATGCCGGCTTCCTTTCCAATGTTTACCAATTTTAGTACTTGAGTCTATTATAGTATAGTTTAAATTTCACTACAATCCTTATTTTCTCAATTTTTCCAGAGTTTTTAATCATTTTCAGTATCTCGAAACCGCTTTCTTCCGAATAGTCCTGTCAATTTACCAAAAGGTGTTTTTGCTTCTCTAAGTATTCCTATTCCCATTCCTTCTTCCTCAATAATATCTTCATATCTAAAATTTTCTTCTGCTTCATTTTCTTCCTTCTCCTGTTCCCCCATCATCCGATATGCCTGTTCCAATGCCTTGTCCAGGCAATAATTTTCTGCTGTTGTAATTCTATGTAGTTCATAAGCAAGACAAATTCCGGTCTTATCTTCACAATCCACCTGACGGATCAAATACTCAGAAAACTCACGAAACGCCTGATGAAGATTTCCTGTATGAAGCGGATAATAACAAAATAAAAACCTGTGTTTTTCATAAAAGATAAATTCCGGTTCCAATATGATTCTATCCGGATCAAGCATAAATGTCTCCAAACATTTTATCGTTTCTGTTAGCTGTATTATAAGATTACAAATCTCATCAAACTGTATTCCTGTTTTTTCATAAAGAGCACGAATAGATATCTTTCCACTGATATCATACTTATATTGTGTTTTTGTTCCTACTCCCTGTACTATAATCGGCAAAATTCCTTCTGGTCGATTTTCCTCAAGCATATAAATCTGATAATCTTTCTCTCTGATTCCTGCCGCTTCAAAAATCAACTGTGTTCGATTTAATTCTCTTCTGTAAGATACATCCATAGTCTACTCCCCCACTTCTCTAAAATGTCTAACTCTTCGAACTTCCTGTTCCGGAACAGTGACATTCATAACTGCATCTGCTCGAATACGCATCCATCTTTTATGTGCAGCTGCATTTATTGCTACATTTTCCTCTTCACATATAATTTCTACTGTTGCCGCAGAAAAATAAATCATTTTCCCACGAATCCGTTCCTGTAAGTGTTCAGCCAACTCTTCTTTCTCCGGAGGTGTTAAAAGCCTCATTCTCTCACTGGCAATGCTTGCTGTTTCTATCACTGCACTTTGCAGAATATGTTTATCGTGAAAGAAAAAAGAAAGGTACACCGCACTGACAAGCACTAAAAAAACTACAGGAAATATTGCTGCCGTTTCGACCGTAAAGCTTGCTCTCAAATTATAGTTATCACACATTTCTATATCTGTTCTATATTTCAAATTAAAACCACTCCTAAACATCCCACCGCAAGAAACGGGACAAATGCAAGACGCTTTTTCTTATTCCAATGCAACACTGACATTCCAATCATTGCGGCACATGCCATGCCAAATAAAGCAATCATACAAATGCATACGGTCTTCCATAAACCAAATACTACTCCAAGAATCAACACAACCCATCCATCTCCGTATCCAATACCTTCTCTCGTCATACAACTAAGAATCAAAAACAATATTCCCGGAATCGTTCCGGATATGAAAACCGGAAATGATATATTTCCTCCCACTCTTGCAATCACTGCCAAAACGGTAAGCGCTCCCAAAAGTAATTTTGGGAGATGATGCGCTTTCCAATCAAGCACGCCAAGCCCGATCATTAATATTACAGTAATTATTTCAACAGACAGCGTTCCTATCGTGAACATTTTGAACATGCCCCCTTTCCTCTAACTTCACTTTTTTCTACCGCATATACCGTTCTCTGAAGCTTGCTGCACGCTGCTGAAGTATGATAACGGTCTCCTGTATCTGTAATATAATAATGTCCGGTATGAACTGCATTTCCACAAGAATGACACGGATAGTATTTTCCCCCGCTGCTATTTCGAAGTTCTTCTACACTATTTGCCGAAACTTGCCGTACCGACGGTTCCAGATAAGTACAGTGAGGATTCTTATGGTACACAATCCCTGTTTCTGTCACATAAACAATTTCCGCCGGCAGTATTCCTTCAACTCCCCCGCTCTGATACCCTGTCCATGCTTTTACCCGTATTTTTTCTTCACAACGAACAGGAGGAATTCTCATAACCGGAATCGGCAGGCGCACTTCATACGCTGCTTTTAGAAAAACGATCCCATCTGCCATAGAATACCAGGAACCATGACAATCAATTCCTGACGCGCCGCCGCTGATTAGGCTATTGTCCAACCGGTCTCTTCCTGCGCTTTCTCTTACCTCCTCTTCTACTTTTGAAGTAATAATTGCCG
>CAUCYJ010000134.1:0-7364 GCA_958446945.1 uncultured Lachnospiraceae bacterium
GATGGCGGTTCTGAAGGTCTTGCCTTCTATCTGAAACCGGATTTCAACCGTATGGCTGAAATTGGTATTGTAGACACCGTTGTTGCTGCCATGAATCAGGCTTTCTTTACTTTAAGCCTTGGTATAGGTGCAATGGCTATCTTTGGCAGCTACATCGGCAAAGAGCGCTCCCTCTTAGGAGAAGCAGTAAATGTAGCTGTTCTTGATACCTTTGTTGCAATTACAGCTGGCCTAATCATCTTCCCGGCATGCTTTGCCTTTGATGTGGCACCAGACAGTGGTCCAAGCCTGATTTTTATTACATTGCCCAATGTATTTAACCATATTCCACTTGGTCGCCTCTGGGGAAGCCTGTTCTTCGTTTTTATGGCATTTGCAGCCTTCTCGACAGTGCTCGCCGTATTTGAAAATATTTTATCCTGTACAATGGATCTGACTGGTTGGAGCCGCCGCAAAGCATCTGTCATCAATGCAATTGCAATCATTATTTTATCATGGCCTTGCGTACTCGGCTATAACCTCTGGTCTGGTTTCCAGCCGTTTGGTCCTGGAAGCGCTGTGCTTGATCTGGAAGATTTCGTTGTCAGCAACGTCCTTCTTCCGCTTGGCTCACTTGTCTATCTGCTCTTCTGTGTCAGCCGCTATGGTTGGGGATGGAAGAATTACTGTCAGGAAGCCAACACCGGCAAAGGTCTCAAAATCCAAAACTGGATGAGAGTCTATATTACTTATATCCTGCCGATTATGATCCTTTGTATCTTCCTCATTGGAATCAAAGATAAATTCTTCTAAGTTTGACTTTCACTGAATCTATGATATGATTAATGTATCAAACAATACGAGGTGTGTAGTGATGAAGATTCAAGAATCTGCTGAAAATTATCTGGAAACTATATTAATTCTGTCTCTAAAGAAAAGTTATGTGCGTTCTATTGATATTGCAAATGAACTCGGCTTCTCAAAACCAAGCGTCAGCGTGGCAATGAAGAATCTGAGAGAAAACCATTACATCACAGTGGCTTCTGACGGCAATATCTCACTGACAGATGCCGGAAGAGCCATTGCGGAAACAATCTATGAACGTCATACATTTCTGTCTTCTTGGCTGACACAGCTTGGTGTGCCTTCCGAAATCGCTTCGGAGGATGCCTGCCGGATTGAACACGTCATCAGTTCAGAAAGTTTTGAGGCATTGAAAAAGCATGTTTCCATGCATACAGATAAGCTATAATAATAACCCGCTGTTCAGAATAAAGACATCTGAATCAGCGGGTTGTTTTTTATTTATCAGTAACATTTTCTAGTAAAATGTTACTACATCATTCTTTGGCCGGTACGCCAGTTCAATCTCATCAAGTTCCAGCATCGGCGCTTCTCCATCTCTTGTCATGACTGTCTCATAGGTGACAGTCACTGTTACCCAGGAGCGTTTTTCATATGGGATTTCTTCCCTGCATTTACACAAAAATCCGAGAAACTTAATATCTTCCTCACAGCATGTCATCACAAAACGTCCCGGCACAAATTCATTCTGTGCCAGTTTTTTCCCTTTGTATACCTGTGCAAGAAAACGGATTTTCTTTCCTCGATAGTGTTCCGGATGCTCCAGTGCATCAATATACCAGAGTCCGTAATCAATATCATCCACTTCAATCAGATCTTTCGTAATATCAAATGGAAGTGCTTCTTCTCCCTGCTCAAACGCTTCTCCGTTCTCACGCTCAAATACAATCTGCGCTTTCGCATTCATAACCTTAATACTGCGCCGGATCTTAGCCCAGTCTGTCTCATCGGTACATCGATTCACAATTACCAGGTCTGATTGAAATACCTGTTCTAAAAACATTGTCCTCATATTGGTCAGATATAATTCTGCTGTCGTAGCATCTACGGTTGAATAAATCCCGGTAATCATCCAGCCTTGTGGCATCTCTGTCTCCAGAATTGTACTCATCTCCCATGTTCCATTATACTCAATCAATACATGATCCGGATGATAATTGCGCCAGATTCCCATAAGAAACTCCTTGTTAAACTGTTCTTCTTCCTCCAACACAAGCGGAATGATATTTGCCTTTTTCAGAAGCGCCGAATCGAATGCTTCTTCTCCTTCTTCACAGAGGATAAGTACTGTCTGACGATACTCATCAAAATCTTAATGTTCCAACGCATCGATTATAAGAGACGTCTTTCCGCTATCTAAAAATCCGGTAAAAATATCTACTGCTGTCTCCATATCTTCTCTCCTACAATCTGTCCAGTGCTTCTTCATTCAGCTTTGTTCCGATCACACAGATCTTTCCTGTATAGTCCGGATGTCCGTCCCGGATTTCATACTCCTGCGGTACATAATCAAATTCAATCCAATTTCCTTCTGTTCCCTGAACAATTCCTTTTGCCCGCAGCACTTCTCCATATTCTTCTGTCTCAGAAAATGCCTTTAGCAAAGTCTCCACTTCTTCTTTTGTATATTTTTTTACGGTCTCTCTTCCCCAACTTGTAAACACTTCATCTGCATGATGGTGATGATGTTCGTGGCAGCTGCATCCTCCTTCATGCTCATGGTGGTGTTCGTGACAGTTACATCCTTCCTCATGGTGATGATGCTCGTGGCAGTTACATCCTTCCTCATGGTGATGATGATGCTCGTGACAGTTACATTCTTCTGAAATCAGATTCGCTGCATCTTTTGAGTGTTCCAGTGCCTGACGAATCACTTCTCCATTCAGCTGATCCCACGGTGTTGTTATCAGTGTTGCTGTCTGATTTTCTTTCCGGATCTGTCCCACACAATCCTGCAGTTTGTCTTCCGTCATCATCTGTGTACGACTTAAAACAATTGTCGTTGCATGTTCGATTTGATTATTATAAAATTCTCCGAAATTCTTCATGTAAAGCTTTGCTTTTTTTCCATCAACAACAGTAATACGACTGTTCAATTCAATTTGAGCCTGCTCGCGAACGGCTTCTACCGCCTTTGCCACATCGGATAATTTGCCAACACCAGATGGTTCAATGATAATCCGATCCGGATGGTATTCTTCTACAACTTTCTTCAGCGCTGCACTAAAATCTCCTACAAGCGTACAGCAAATACATCCTGAATTCATTTCCGTAATCTCAATTCCGGCTTCCTTTAAAAAGCCTCCATCGATGCCAATCTCTCCAAACTCATTCTCAATCAGTACAATCTTTTCTCCCTGAAATACATTTGAGACGAGCTGTTTGATAAATGTTGTTTTCCCAGCTCCTAAAAATCCTGAAATAATATCAACTTTTGTCATGTAAATCCTTCTTTCTTTGTTCTCTGCACTGTCATATATTATACCATTTTTTTCACATTTGAACAGTACCAAATCCCTCTCCTGGCCGCCTCAGTTTTCTTTCAGTTTTCTCTGAAACTTCCGCTTTCTCTCCTTCTGATTTTGACAAACGCGCTTTCAGCCGCTATAATAAAATTCTATTGTAAGGAGGTGCGATACTTGAATTCATTGATATCAAATATTCGTATGCTATTTTGTCTTCTTTCATTTCTCCCAGCTCTGGTAATGATGTGCCTGATTTTCTCATTTTCTGCCCAGACCGGTGAAGAATCCGGAAGTCTCAGCAGTAAGATCAGCCACATGGCAGTCGATGTCGGTAATCAGATATTTCATCTGGATCTCACGGAATCTGAAATCGAATCTTATGCCGGATCTCTGGAACATCCGATACGAAAACTTGCCCATATGACAGAATATTTTATTCTGACGATTCTTGTCCTTTTCCCACTTTTTATCTGTGGACTCAGAGGACGGTCACTAGTTCTCACAGCACTCTTTTTCTGTGTTTCCTTCGCTGCAACCGATGAATTTCATCAGTCTTTTGTTGCCGGTCGGGGGCCATCAGTAAAAGATGTGGGCATTGACAGCATCGGTGTCTGCGCTGCCTGCCTTCTTTATTGGACAGCAGCATTCTTCCACCGAAAACATCATACCTTCGTTAATTAAAATATACCCGCATCGCAGAAATTTAATCTATTACTTCTCTGCGTGCGGGTATATTAATTTTATAGCTTTATCAAATCGTCTTACAGCCGTTCTCTTCTTTCTTCAGATTACAGCACAAGTGACGGTGCATTATATACACGAGCTTTCAGTTCGCTGTTCAGCATATACAGACTCTTCGGATCTGAACCAAACATTTCCATTTTCGTAATCAGATCGTTCGCATTTGTGTCTTCTCCGCCCTGCACTTTGATAGACCAGTCAAGGAACTGCATTGTACGGAAGTCTTTTACTTCGTATGCTGCTGCATAAATATTATTAATCAAAGATGTCACATATTCTTCATGCTCTAATCCAGCCTTCAGTGGTCCCATGTTACATGAAAATTCTTTATCCGGCTTATCAATTGCTTCTAAAGTTACTTTTGCATTATTATTTTGTAAATACTGATAGAACAACATTGCATGATCTCTTTCTTCCTGCGCCTGAATCTTATACCAGTTAGCAAATCCATCTAATCCCTTTGTCTCATAATAATTTGCAAAGTCGAGATACAGATACGCTGAATAGAATTCTTTGTTTACCTGTGTGTTTAATAATTCTGCTACTTTTGCATTTAACATGTCAAATTCCTCCACTTTCCTTCATTCGTATTTATTGCTAATTTAAGAAGTTATCGATAATGACTGCCTCTGCCTCCTCCTCATTTAGTCCAAATGTACGAAGTTTGATCAGCTGTTCATTATTGATTCTTCCAATGGCCGCCTCATGCACGATCTGAGCATCTACATGGTGAGCATCAATCTCTGGAATTGAGCATACATTTGCCTGTTCCATGATGATAGAATCACACTGAATATGGGCATGACAACTTGTATTGCCGATTGCCTTCGGATGAAAAATCTGCCGGGAACTTCCTTTTGCCACAGACCTTGAAATCACCTGTGCGGAACTTCCTTCTCCATTCAGGGCAATTGCCATGTTGGACTCCGCACTCTGCTCATCGTGCGTCATTAGTTTCTCTGTTACATAAATTCTGCTGTTAGCGCCAATTTCTACTTCTGTCTCGCGGACAGTAGAATCCACCCCTTTAATCTGCACAGTATCAAGATTAAAAACAGAATTCTCTTTCATATAAATCTTTGTAACCGGATTCAGAATACGACCGCCTGTTCCGCTTCCTTCTCCGTAATGTTTCTCTTCATAAGTGACATTACAATTGCTTCCGATGTGAAATGCATGGATTCCATCATGTCTTGTATCATTGCAGCCGCTGTTATGGATTCCACAGCCGGCAATGATTGTAACATTTGCACCATCTTCTACATAAAAATCATTGTAAACAACATCTGTAATTCCTGATTTCGATACTACAACCGGAATGTGCACAAATTCATTCTGAGCATCCTTACTGATAAAAATGTCAATGCCTTCCCGATCCGTTTTCTTCTTGATCTTTATATGCTCACTGTCGCCCTGACAGACAGAATAACCATTTTCCCGCAGATTAAATGCGCCTTTCTGTTCAAATCCTGTTGGATCAATCTGTACCAGCACTTCGCTTGTAATCTGATTCAACTCTGCCATTAGAACTCACCTCCTGTACGGATACATGCTTTTGACTGGATTGCATCAAATGCCAGTGTATCAAGCACTTCTTCCCTCGGTCCACAGATTTCTACCTGACCATCTCGGATTACCATGATTCGGTCTGCCATCTGAATGATCCGTTCCTGATGCGAGATCAAAAGCAAACTTTCTTTCTTACTCTTATGAATCTTTTCAAATTCTTTGACAAGCATAGAAAAACTCCAGAGATCAATTCCTGCCTCCGGTTCATCAAAAATGCAGATTTTATGTTTCTTTGCAAGAACAGATGCAATCTCGATCCGCTTCATTTCTCCGCCTGACAGCGTTGCATCAATTTCCCTGTGAATATATTCCTGAGCACAAAGCCCTACATTGCTTAACAGTTCACAGCATCTCTTTCCGGCAAGTGGTTCTCCTGCCGCCAGATTTAGCAGCCGTTCTACCGTCATCCCCTTAAAACGCGGCGGCTGTTGAAAGGCAAATCCAATTCCTGCATTCGCTCTCTGATCGATACTCATATTCGACAGATCTTGTCCATCTAATAATATCTTTCCTTTTGTCGCCGGATAAATTCCCATTAGCAATTTAGCAATCGTGGATTTTCCTCCGCCATTCGGCCCTGTAATGACAAGCATCTCCCCATCATTTACATGGAAATTCACATCTTTTAAGATGGACTGTGTTTTCCCCTCTTCCGTCACATCATATGATAAATGCTCTACCTTCAGCATAACAATTCTCATCTTCTTTCTCTTACTCTTTTTCACATAAGCTACACAAGCATATGAATCCTTGTATACACTATTTCCTATTATAAAACGAAAACGGCATTTTCTCAACTTGAAAATACCGTTTTCCTGCACTTTTCTTTGTATTTTTTTCCATACTGACCGGCACTTCTTCCTAGTCAGTCACATTCACATGCTCGATTACCGGCTGTGTACCGTCTTTTACTGTTCCATTCTGATCCACTACAACTGCATTCTCACAAATATTATCTACAATATCCATTCCTTCTGTCACTGTGCCAAAAGCAGCATAATCCCCATCAAGAAACGTACTGTCCTCATGAACAATAAAGAACTGAGAGCTTCCGCTGTCCGGATCCTGCGCTCTCGCCATCGAAATCGTTCCCCGCTTATGAGAGATTGGATTTTCTACTCCATTAGACGCAAACTCTCCTTTGATCGTCTCGTCTGATCCTCCAGTGCCATTACCTGCCGGATCTCCGCCCTGCATCATAAATCCCTCCATAATCCGATGAAACGTTAGGCCATCATAAAAACCGTCCTTCGCCAAATTGACAAAATTCGTTACCGTAATCGGCGCGCTGTCTGCGTCCAGTTCAACTTTAATCGTTCCATGATCTTTTATAATAATTTCTGCATGGTGTTTTCCTGACAAGAGATTTTTCTCCTGAGTCTGTGACGCTTCTTTGCTCCCGCCACTTTCTTCTGATGCCGTTTCGGATGCTTTCTTCTCCCCACATCCGGAAAGAGACAATGCTCCCAACATCAACACTGCCATTGAAACTGCAGCGCTTTTTTTCATAAAGTTCTTTATCTTCATCTGTTTCATACGTCATATCCGCTCCTGTTCTTTTTTATTCTTATGTATCCTTGCGGTACACGGTGCTATTATACACGTTTTGACCTGAAAAATCAAAATCTATTGAAAGAAATTAAAAATGCTTGTTGAAATTCCACTCTGTTTATGTTACGATTGCCTTAACCGAAAGAGTTTTGCCGACTGACGGATATGTGGAAAACCACAGGGGAAGCAGAACTT
>CAUCYJ010000135.1:0-7255 GCA_958446945.1 uncultured Lachnospiraceae bacterium
TAGAAAAAGGAGAAAATGGAAGCAAGGCGCACTGGGAACTATAAAAGGCTTGAGAGATTTTAAAAGAATACCCCCATTTGAAATGGAGTATTAAATCCATATCAGATGGGGGTTTTTCTATGTTTTGTAAGATGAAAGAGACTACTGATTCAGCTGCATCATAGCTCTGACTTTCAATGGAAGTCCAAAAAGGTTAATAAAGCCTTCTGCATCATGGTGATCATAGAGCTCTCCGGTTGTAAAGCTTGCAAGAGATTCGCTGTACAGTGAGTATGGAGAAGTTGTTCCGGCTTTAATGATATTGCCTTTGTATAATTTGAATTTTACTTCTCCTGTTACATATTCCTGAGTTGTCGTGACGAAAGCCTGAATTGCTTCGCGAAGTGGTGTAAACCATTTTCCTTCATAAACAACCTGTGCCAGTTTATTGCCCATTTCTTTTTTTACTTCGTAAGTTGCACGGTCTAATACAAGTTCTTCCAATTGCTGATGTGCCTCCATAAGAATGGTTCCGCCAGGAGTCTCGTAAACACCGCGGGATTTCATGCCAACAACACGGTTTTCCACAATGTCTACAATACCGATGCCGTGTTTTCCGCCAAGTTCGTTTAATTTGCGTATAATATCAGATACTTTCATTTCTACGCCGTTGATGCTTTTTGGAACACCTTTTTCAAATGTCATTGTCACATATTCCGGTTCATCAGGTGCTTTCTCCGGAGTGACGCCGAGAACGAGCAGGTGATCATAGTTTGGTTCTGCGGCAGGATCTTCCAGTTCCAGTCCTTCATGGCTGATATGCCATAAGTTACGGTCACGGCTATAGCTTTGTGTCGCATCAAATGGAAGATCGATGCCATGTTCCTGGCAATAAGCGATTTCTTCTTCACGGGACTGCATTGTCCATAGATCAGTCATACGCCATGGGGCGATAATCTTTAGTTCCGGTGCAAGGGCTTTGATGCCAAGTTCAAAACGGATCTGGTCATTCCCTTTTCCGGTAGCACCGTGGCAAATAGCAGTAGCTCCTTCTTTTTTAGCAATTTCTACAAGTTTGGCAGCGATGCCTGGACGTGCCATAGAAGTTCCGAGTAAGTATTTATTTTCATAAACAGCGCCAGCCTGCACACACGGTACAATATAATTGTCACAAAAATCATCGGTAATATCTTCAATATATAATTTAGATGCGCCGGAGAGCTTTGCGCGTTCTTCCAGTCCATCCAGTTCTTCGCCCTGTCCGCAGTCAATGCAGCAGCAAATAACTTCATAGTCAAAATTTTCCTTTAACCATGGAATGATAGCGGTTGTATCTAATCCGCCGGAATATGCCAGTACAACTTTTTCTTTCATAATCTATATCCTCCTACAAAATGTAATCTTTTTAAGCGATGAATATAATATACAACTTAATTCATAAATATGCAATATATTTTTAAAAAAAATAATAAAAACTTATAAATAATCAAAAACACACAATAATTATGAATAAAAATTAGTTTAAAAGGATTTGCGGATAGTATTAAGGGAAGCAAATGCAATAAACAGGAGAAAGATTGGTTATACTAAAAATAAAGGAGGATGAGCAATATATGGCAGGATGGATTATCGCATTGATTTCAGGAGCGTTGATGAGTGTACAGGGAGTATTTAATACAGAAGTGACAAAAACGGCAGGGATGTGGGTAAGTAATGGATGGGTGCAGTTTAGCGCATTTCTTACTTGCGTGGCAGTATGGCTCTTTACCGGAAGAGACAGTATTGCAGCGCTTGCAAAGGTACAGCCTCGTTTTATGTTGGTTGGAGGTGTAATCGGAGCCGGAATTACCTGGACAGTTATTGCAAGTATGAAACAGCTTGGTCCGGCAAGGGCCGTGCTTCTAATAGTTGTGTCGCAGATTTTGGCAGCGTATCTCATAGAGCTTTTTGGGCTGTTTGGAGTAGAGCAGGCACAATTTGAATGGCGTAAGGCAATAGGAATGGCGCTGGCAATTGCAGGGGTTATGATTTTCCAATGGAAATAGTGAAGTTGCCGTTGAGCTTTTGTAATAGAGTTGTTATAATAAAATGTACAGCATCTAAGGGGCATCTGGACGTTCGGGAGAATGAAAGGAAAAAAGATGCAGAAACAAATGATAAAAATCAGCAGTTTGATAGTTCTGGCGCTTTGTCTGCTGACAGGCACCGGGTGCGGCAGTGAGAAAGAAGGAATGGAACCGTTTTTGATTGAGGGGGAAGCTCAGGAGCAGGAGGGAGTCTCTTCTGAAGAAGAGGAAAATAAAGATACACAAATACAGGCGGAGGAAGCAAAAGCTCCGCTGACCGTGTTTGTTCATGTGTGCGGGGCTGTGAATCATCCGGGAGTCTATGAACTTGCGGAAGGAAGCCGTATCTTTGATGCGGTGGAAGCTGCCGGAGGAATGACAGCGTCTGCAGCAGCTGCGTATCTGAATCAGGCGGCGCTTGTAACAGATGGGCAGCAGCTGTATGTGCCGACAAAAGAGGAAGCGGATACAGGGAACGCGATGTCGCCTGCTGCACAGAGTGAAGTATCCGGACAGGCAGAAGATGGGAAAGTGGATTTGAACCACGCTTCGAAAGATGAGCTTATGACACTTCCCGGAATAGGAGATGCAAAAGCAGAAAGCATTATCCGTTACCGCGAGGAACAGGGAGGTTTTCAGTCTATCGAAGAACTGATGAAGATTGAGGGGATTAAAGAAGGTGTATTCCAAAAGATAAAGGACGATATTACAGTCACATAATAAGATAAAGGAGACGCATTATGGGGAAAAGAATCTTAGTGGTAGATGATGAAAAGTTAATCGTGAAGGGAATCCGTTTCAGCTTAGAGCAGGAAGGGATGGAAGTAGACTGTGCATATGATGGGGAGGAAGCATTGATGTATGCAAAAGAAAATGAGTATGATCTCATACTGTTAGATGTCATGCTTCCAAAGCATGATGGATTTGAAGTATGCCAGACGATCCGGGAATATTCAGATGTTCCGATCATTATGCTGACGGCGAAAGGCGATGATATGGATAAGATTCTCGGCTTGGAATACGGAGCAGATGACTATATCACAAAACCATTTAACATATTAGAAGTAAAAGCACGGATGAAAGCGATTATGCGCCGGATGAATAAGCGGGAACAGACGAAAGAAGAGAAGACGCTTGTGAAGGGCGACATGACGATTGACCGTGACAGCAGGAGAGTCTTTATTGCAGAAAAAGAGATGAATCTGACGGCAAAAGAATTTGATCTGCTGGAACTTCTCGCGGCAAATCCGAATAAAGTATACAGCCGCGAGAATCTTTTGAATCTTGTGTGGGGATATGAGTACCCGGGAGATGCGAGAACAGTAGATGTTCATATTAGGAGACTGAGAGAAAAGATCGAAAAGAATCCGAGTGAACCAAAATATGTACATACAAAGTGGGGAGTTGGTTATTATTTTAGGGGATAAGTTTGTATTCCGTAAACGATTTTTAAAAAGTCTTCGCTTTCGGATCATTGTTATGCTCGTAGCGGTAGGTATTATTCCGTGTCTCATTTTAAAAGCAACGATTCTCAGCAATTATGAGAAAAGAGCAGTTTCACTAAGAATATCGGAACTTCAGAATCAAATCATGATTCTTTGCGATCAGCTTGACAATGCAGATTATATGGAACATATGGACTCAGAAGTGATTAATGCAGAATTACTGCAGTTTTCTAATATTTATAATGGACGTGTGATGATCGTAGATGATCATTTTCAGATTATCAAAGATACATATGATGCAGATCAGGGAAAAACACTGGCATCCAGTGATGTGATTAAGTGCTTTCGCGGGAAAGGAACGAATCGCTATGATATGAAGAATCGATATATTGAAGTAACGTCTCCGATTCTGCAGAACAACAGAAGGGCTGTTGAAGGCGTTATGCTGGTAACCGTCTCTATTGATGCGATTTTAGATGGTGCGGAGATACTTGAAGGGAAAGCGAATCTCGTAGCGATCACAGTATTTATTTTACTGATTGGTATTGCAGTACTGATTGCAGCTGTACTTGTCCGGCCTTTTGGAAGGATTTCAAGGGCAATTGAAGGAGTAACGGAAGGCTATGATGAATCATGTAATCTGCATGAAAATGCCTACACAGAGACAGAGTTGATCTCGGATGCATTTAATAAAATGATCGGACGACAGAAGGTGGTAGATGATTCCAGACAGGAATTTGTCTCCAATGTCTCCCATGAGCTGAAAACACCTCTGACCTCTATGAAAGTACTTGCAGATTCACTTCTGGCACAGGAGGATGTTCCGGTAGAATATTATAAAGAATTTATGGGAGATATCGCAGAGGAAATTGAGCGGGAGAATAAGATTATCAATGATCTTCTTTCCCTTGTAAAAATGGATAAAACTGCTTCCGGTTTGAATATTAAGCCGGAAAATATCAATGAATTGCTGGAACGAATTTTGAAACGTCTTCGTCCAATTGCGGCAACAAGAAATATTGAGGTAGTTTTTGAGAGTTTTCGTCCGGTAACGGCAGAGGTAGATGAGGTAAAGCTATCGCTTGCTTTTTCCAATCTGGTAGAAAATGCAATCAAATACAACATAGATGAAGGATTTGTACATGTATCGCTGAATGCGGATCACAAATATTTTTATGTAAAAGTAGTTGATAGCGGTATCGGAATTCCGGAGGAGGCGCAGGATCATATCTTTGAGAGATTCTACCGGGTAGATAAGTCTCATTCCCGGAAGATTGGAGGAACAGGACTTGGTCTTGCAATTACGCGCAATGCCATTGTGATGCACCGCGGAGCTATTAAGGTGTACAGTAAGCCGGGCGAGGGAACTACGTTTACGGTTCGGATTCCGCTGATGTACATTACGCAGAAATCATAAAAGGAGAGAGACATTTGAGAAAATATTATCGATTTGCTGCCGTGTGTCTTGTGATCCTGATTGCAATTGGAGCAGTCGGATGTAAAAAAGAGGAGAAGCAGAGAAGAGGAGACCGCAGCATCTTTTATGTGAACATGGACCAGACCGGGATTGTAAGCGTTCCCTATGAAGCAAAAAAAGCAACTGCCGGACAGGAAGTGGAAACAATTCTGAAGAAAATGAAGGAACCCCCGGATTCTCTTGAATATCAGGCTGCAATTCCGGAAATGATTACGGTTCAGGGAATTACCGGGATTACGAATGAGCAGAAGATTCTGGGACTTGATTTTAACAGCGAATATATGCAAATGGATCCGGTGACAGAAGTCTTAATGCGGGAAGCCATTGTTCGGACAATGGTGCAGATTGAAGGGATTGATTCTGTTGTGTTTACTATAGATCAGGTTCCGCTAAAAGATAAATATGGTAAAGAGATTGGAGAGATGCGCTCGTCAGATTTTCTGAAGGATACGGGCTCGGCTCTGCATTCTTATAAAGTAACAACATTAAATTTATATTTTGGAAATGAAAATGGAGATCAGCTTGTGGAGCAGCGGGTAAGGATTCCGTATAACAGCAATACTTCTCTTGAAAAAGTAGTGTTGGAACAGTTGGTGGAAGGACCGTCGAACAGTAAAATGACAGGAACGCTGCCGAAGGAACTGAAAATTTTAAGTGTGGCGGTACGAGACGGCGTTTGTTATGTAAATCTGGACGAGACGTTTCTAAGCGGGACATATCAGGTCCAGCCTAAGGTAGCGATCATGTCGATTGTAAATTCCATTATAGATTCCGGCAGTGTATCTCAAGTACAGATTTCAGTCAACGGTTCCGGAGATCAGGTGTTTCAGGGATCGATTCCGCTTGATCGGCCATTTTCTATGGATCTGGATATTGTAGAAGGATCGAAATAGAAAGAAGGTTTATGAGAGGAAGACCATTATGTATGGTATGCCTTATCTTTTTATGTGTCACGGGAATATTAGTAAAAGCAGGAGTGATATCAGGAATCCCGGAGGATTCCTGGATCGCTCTAAGAAAACTAGCCTCCTTCGAGACGTGTACGGTAACAGGAATGGCATATCGTGTCGAACAAAAAGAAACAAATCAAATCATTTATCTAAAACAAGTTCAGCTGCAGGCTGATCCGGAAAGGAAGGATCAATTCAAGATTCCGGTCAAAGCCTGTATCATATATGACAAATCATTTACAAAAATTCCAATTGGAGCAAAAATCAAAGGAAAAGGAAAAATTAAGTTATTTGAAAGCGCGCGCAATCCGGGCAATTTTGCGCAGGACTTTTATTATGAAAAACAGGGGATTCTTTGTTCTGTTTTTGCAGAAAAGGAGATAAAAGCAAAGTCTGCACCATACGGGAAACTTTTAACATGGCTGGCTGGTGTAAGGAGCAGGTGGAATCAGCAGTTAATCGAGAAAGCAGGAAAAGAGGCAGGAGGAATTCTTGCTGCGATACTTACAGGAGAAAAAACAAATCTGGATCCAAACATCAAAGAACTCTATCAGAAAAATGGAATAGGACATATTTTGGCGATATCGGGACTTCATGTTTCGTTTATTGGACTTGGAATGTATCAGATTTTGCGAAAGGTTGGATGTCCGTTTTCTCTGGCTGGTGCAATGAGTATGTCAATTCTTGTGCTCTATATGTTAATGGTGGGAAGTTCAGTGTCTGTAATTAGGGCAGTGATGATGCTTTCTATTCGGATTGGTGCAGATATTGTCGGAAGGTCTTATGATCTTGTTACTGCGCTTTTTGCGGCGGCAGCCGTTACAGTCATCTGGAGACCTCTTTACTTAAAGGATGCCTCTTTTCTGATGTCATACGGAGCAATTCTTGGCATTTTAGTAATGACACCGGTATTTAGATGTATTTATCGAGGAGGAAGGAAGATTCTCAATACCTTTCTGGGAGGACTCGGACTTCAGTTATTTCTTTTGCCGATTATGTTATACTTTTATTATGAATTTCCACCATATTCGGTGTTATTAAATCTAATAGTGATCCCGCTTTTGACTGTGCTTATGGGGGGAGCCATTGGCGGAAGCATTTTTAAGCTTGTGGGAGAGTTATTTGCGCCCGTAGTTCCATTTGCCTTTCTGTGTGAGGGACTCAGCAGTATTAGTTTGTCTGTTTGTCGGATGATTCTGCGATGTTATCAGCTATTTGGCGAGTGGTGTATGGAACTTCCGGGTGCACGAATCATCTGCGGAAGACCGGGAATGTGGCAAATCATAGGTTATTACAGCATTTTATTTCTGCTTTCGTTTGTGGCCAGGAAGCTAGAAC
>CAUCYJ010000136.1:0-7242 GCA_958446945.1 uncultured Lachnospiraceae bacterium
CAGACTTGATCTCTTCAGCCTGTTTCTGGATTGCTTCTTCATCTTCTTTTGCGATTTCTTCTTTAAATGTATTCGTCAGATCCGCATCGATTCTCTGGAATTTAATTCCCTGATTTCTCTGCTCTAACTGAGAAATGAATGCAGAATCAATATTATGTGTCAGAAGTACCGCATCCAATTTTTCTTCCCGGAACATATTAATGTACTGGCTATGCTGCTGTTCATCTGTCACATAGTAGATAACTGTCTTATCCTCTTCCTTCACTTCCTCTTTTGCATCCTTTGCAGCTTCAAGAGAGCCGCCATTTTCTTCTACACATTCTTTTAATGTAAGATATTTATGGTCGATATTCTTAAATAAAATGTAATCGCTCATCTTATCACAGAATTTTTCGTCCTTTAAGCAGCCGAATTTAATAAATGGACTGATATCATCCCAGTATTTCTCATAATTCTCTTTATCTGTCTTGCACATTCCCACAAGCTTATCTGCTACTTTCTTGGAAATGTATTCAGAAATCTTATTGACAAATCCATCATTCTGAAGCGCACTTCTTGATACGTTCAATGGCAGATCCGGACAGTCGATTACACCTTTTAAGAGCATTAAGAACTCCGGAATCACTTCTTTAATGTTGTCTGCAATAAATACCTGGTTGTTATACAGTTTAATCGTACCTTCAATAGATTCATACTCCATATTGATCTTCGGGAAATATAAAATTCCTTTCAGATTGAACGGATAATCCATATTTAAGTGAATCCAGAACAGCGGTTCTTTATAATCCAGAAATACTTTTCTGTAAAATGCGATATAATCTTCTTTTGTACATTCATTCGGATGTTTTGCCCAGAGCGGTGTTGTATCGTTGAGCGGTACCGGACGCTTGTTGATTTTTACTTTTTCACAAGCCGGGGAAACTTCTACCATTTCCTTCTCGCCATTCTCATTTTCCTGCTCTTCCATCTTAGCATCTTCATGGATATGTTCTACAACAACGTCATCATCTTTTAACTCTTCTTCCGGAATGGTCTCATATTCCTGTTCTGCATTTGCATTAGATAAGAAAATCTCTGTTGGCATGAAAGAACAGTATTTCTCAAGAACTTCCCGTACGCGGTATTCATTTGAAAATTCTACGCTGCTCTCATTCAGATACAGTGTAATCTCTGTTCCGACAGTTGTCTTATCCCCATCTGTCATATCATATTCGGTTCCGCCATCACATGTCCAGTGAACCGGTATAGCGCCTTCTTTATAAGACAATGTATCAATATGCACTTCATCTGCAACCATAAATGCAGAATAGAATCCAAGTCCAAAGTGACCAATGATCTGATCTTCATTTGTCTTATCCTTGTATTTCTCAAGGAATTGTGTTGCGCCGGAGAAAGCAATCTGAGTAATATACTGCTCCACTTCATCTGCCGTCATACCGATACCATTATCAATAAATTTTAATGTCTTTTCTTCCGGGTTTACAATTACCTGAATATTCGCCTTATAATCTTCCGGGAAACTGTATTCTCCCATAATTTCAAGCTTTTTTAACTTTGTAATGGCATCGCATCCATTTGAAACAAGCTCACGAATAAAAATGTCGTGATCGGAATACATCCATTTCTTAATGATTGGGAAAATATTTTCGCTGTGAATTGAAAGATTACCATGCTTTGCTGCCATGTTAACACTCCTTTTCTTTATATCAAACTATATGTTTACAAATTCGAGGCATCTTTTTGCCTAAATCCTAGTCTAATACGTTCAAAATTAAATGTCAACAGAAAATTAGCACTCTTTTCAAAAGAGTGCTAATAATATTTTAAACTTTATAAAAATTCTATAAACTTTATTCTACGCTCTTTAAAGATTCTACCATGTCAATCTTCTTCAGTTTAAAATACATCACAAAATTGACAATAAGAGAAAATCCCACGGTAAACAAAAAGCTGTACACAAAACTTGAAAAATCAATCTGACGTCCAAACATTACTTCTTCTACTTCCACAGTGACAATCACATATCTGTGAAGAAGCCATCCAAGTCCACATCCAACAAAGGCTCCGATGATCGTTAAAAGTATATTTTCTCTGTATACATAGGCACCTACTTCTTTGTCATAAAATCCGAGTACCTTCAATGTAGCCAACTCTCTTTGCCGTTCAGTAATGTTGATATTATTCAGATTGTACAGCACGATAAATGCCAGCGCACCTGCGGAAATGATCAATACTACAATAACAAGATTCAGACTCCGAAGCATATCGTCCATCTGTGCACGCATTGTATCTGCATAGCTGATATTCAGCACATCCGGATAAGCAAGTACATCTTCTCCAATCTTCTGAAGCTCTGCCTCGTTATATTCTTTCTGGTCAAAATAGAAACAATTGTACACTGCCTCTTCTCCGTACAGCTCCTTGTAGTACGCACCGCTCATGTAAATGTAATGTCCCAGATAGTTTTCACAAATATCTGTGACTTTAACTTCCCGGTTTCCACGCTCTTCATTTACAATCGTAATGGTATCACCGCGCTTTACTTCCAGCATCGATGCCAGTTTTTCACTTAACATCACACCATCATCCTGGATTTCATACGTTTCTCCTGTCAGTCGATCCCGGAAATGCACCAGTTTTTCAAACTCTTCTTTCTCTTTTACAACAGTAAGATATGGTTCCTGTGTTTCTTTCCCATGTTCTACGGTAATCATTTTCATATAAAGCTCTGCTGTCTGTCCAATTGCATCATTATCATTGAGATAATCCAAAAGCGCCTCTTTCCCGCTTGGAGAAGCATTCTCCTTCAAATACACTGCTCCGTCATATTCCTGCACTTCCTGATATTGCAGATCCAGTATGCAATAAATAGAATCTTTTAATCCAAATCCCACAAGCATCAGCGCCATGCAGCCACCGATTCCAAAAATCGTCATAAAAAACCGTTTCTTATAGCGGATAAGATTTCGAAAAGTTGATTTCCAGATAAAGCTGAAATGTTTCCATAAAAATGTAATCCGCTCTAAGAGAATACGTTTTCCCTCTTTCGGTGCAGGCGGACGCATCAGTACAGCCGGCGTTGATGCCAGCTCCCGATAACAGGAAATCAGTGTTGCTAAAAATGTACATGCCACTGCTGCCAGTGTTGCCATCACCCCGTAAGAAAGATGATACGGAATTACGATATGCGGAATGTGTTTATACATAATCTTATATGCATATACAATAATAAATGGAAAGACTTTCTCACCAAAGAGTACTCCCACAATGCTGCCTCCAACCGATGCCAGAAGCGCATAATTCAAGTATTTGCCTGCAATCTCCAACTTGCTGTAGCCGAGCGCTTTTAATGTACCGATCTGGGTTCTCTGCTCTTCTACCATTCTTGTCATTGTCGTCAGACTGATCAGCGCCGCCACAAGGAAGAACAACACCGGGAATACCTTTCCTATCGCTCTCATACGTTCCGCATTATCTCCATAACCGCCGTACTCCGTCAAAGAGTCTCTTGTCATAAGATACCATTCCGGTTCGACGATTTCTTCAATCTCTTTCTCAGCCTTCGCAATCTCCTCTTCAGCTTCCCGGAACTTTTCTTCAGCCTTTTGCTTTCCGTCTTCATACTCACTCTTACCAAGCGCCAGCTCTTCTTCTCCCGCCGTCAGACTTGCCTTCGCATCTTTTAATGTCTGTTCGTTCTCCCGAAGCGCTTTCCAGCCGGCATTGATCTGCTGTTGACCGCTTGTGATCGTCCGGTAAGCTGTATCCAACTCTTTCTTAGAAGTATCCAGTTTATTTCCCGCTGCAATAATAGCGGCTTCCCCCTCTTCCAGCTGCTGTCTTGCACTGGCCAGCTGTGCTCTCCCGGCTTCTGCCTGGGCAGCAAGTTCTGCCTCTCCTGCTTCTAACTGTTCCCGAAATGCACTTAAATCTCCTTTTTCTTCCAGAAATTCCTGTAGTTTTTTGATCTCTTCCTGAAGCCCGGCAATTACCTTACCGATTTCTTCAAGATCTTCCGGTTTTGCATTCGTCACAAGGTCTATTTGTTCTTTTAGAAATACAGCGGACGTTTCCAGGCTGTCCAGCTCCTTTTTCACCGCTTTTTCTCTTGCTTTCCCCTCAACAAATTTTGCTTCCCACATTTGAAGTTCTGATTGCTTCTGAGCCAGCGCTGCCTCCTGTGAAGCAATTTCTGAAAGCAATTCTTCCGGAATCATTTCTCCCGCCTGCTCTAGCGCATTTCGTTCCTCATACAGCGCTTCAAGTCCCTTCTCCAATCCGGCTATTTCATCGGAAATGCTGCTCTTTGCCTGGGAAATGTCTTCCAACTCTCTTTCTATCTGCTGAAGTTCCTGTTGTTTTATAACAATCTGTTCCTGCAGTTTTGCAAGACTTTCTTTCATCTGCGGAAGCATTTTCTTCATCTGTTCCAGAAGCCACGCAGCCGTCTCTTCTTCCTTTGCCTCCTCCAACTTTTTCTGAAGTTCCTCAAGCGCTGCTTTCGTATCTTTGATCACTTTATCGAGTTTCTCATAGTTTGCCCACTGTTCATCCAGCTTCGCTCTTGCTTCGGCAAGTTTCGCCTCAAGTTCTGCCTCCCCTGCTGCAATCTCCTGCTCAAGTTCCGGTAGTTGTTCATAAAATTCAGCTTTCTTCGCCTCATATTCCCTGCGTCCAGCCTCATACTGAGCCAGTCCACTCTCATAGGTTTCCCGCCCTTTATCCAGTTCTTTCTGCTTCGTAATCAGAAGTTCTCTTGCCGCTTTTAAAGCCTTCTGTCCATCTGCCAGCCGCCCGCTTCCATCCTGAAGCTCTTTCTCTCCGTCCGCAATCTTCTGCGCCGCTTTCGCAAGCTCTCCTGCCGTCTCAACCTTTCCGTCCGCCAGCTCTTCTTTCGCCTCTGCCAGCTTCTCCTTCGCCTCGCCGGTCACTTCCTCGTACCGCGCTTCGCATCGCAGATCCTGAATCTTCTCAATGTCTTTCTCTGCACAGTCTACCTTCTTTTCATAGCCATCTGTAAATGCAGTTTCTTCTTCCGCCCCTTTTACAGCTACATATGCCTCTGTATAAACATCCATGGCAAAGGCCTCCGGCATCACTGCAAGAAAGCCGCTGATCTCTCCGGTGCCGATCTGTGTGCTTCCCCTTCCAAAGGAAATATAACATGGACTGCTTCCGGAACCGACAATCGTATATGTATCTGCCTTCAAAGATTCTGACAGATCCTCTTCTACACGCCCGGACTCTAAATGGATTTGATCTCCGATTTTGTATCCATTTGCAGTAAGAAAATCCACATCTACCAGACATTCTTCTTTCGTCTTTGGCAGACGTCCTTCTTCCACAACAATGCTGTTCATTGTCGGAAGCATTGACATCACATGGAGTACTTTCTGCCGCTCTCCTACATTGCAGAGTACGTCGATACTGTAACCGCCTTCTACCTTTTCCACAGTGGAAAGCGCTTCTATTTCTTCTAAGTCCTCTTCTGTAATGCCAAGTGTGCCAAGCACTTTCAAGTCCATCAAGTTCTGTTCATCAAAATACGCATCTCCGGACAGCCGCATATCCGGCTCTGCCGCACGGATTCCAGAAAAAAATGATACACCCAAAGCCACAATCAGAAAGATAGATAAAAAACGTCCCCGGCTTTTTTTAATTTCCATCCAGAAATCTTTTTTCATTGCTCTTTTCTTCATTGGTATCTCCCGCCATTCTATCTCTTATTCGCTTATCGTATATTTACCACTCGATTGTTTCCACCGGAACCGGATTCGGATTCACATTCATCTCTGACACCTTACCATTCTTAATCTTAATTACCCGGTCTGCCATCGGTGCAATGGCAAGATTATGTGTAATCAGGATAACTGTCATCCCCTTTTTCCTGCATGTATCCTGCAAAAGTTTTAAAATAGCTTTTCCTGTGTTGTAATCAAGCGCTCCTGTCGGCTCATCACAAAGAAGAAGCTTCGGATTCTTCGCCAAAGCTCTGGCAATGGAAACTCTCTGCTGTTCTCCTCCCGACAGCTGTGCCGGAAAGTTCTTCAACCGTTCTCCAAGTCCGACTTCCGTCAACACTTCTTCTGCATCCAAAGGATCTTTACAAATCTGAAGCGCCAGCTCCACATTTTCAAGCGCAGTCAAGTTCGGTATCAAGTTATAAAACTGAAACACAAAACCAATATCATCTCTACGATAAGAAGTTAATTGTCTATGGTTAAATTTTGCGATATCAACACCATCCACAAGCACTTCGCCACTTGTAGCTGTATCCATTCCTCCAAGAATATTCAGCACGGTCGTCTTTCCCGCACCGCTCGGTCCTACTACAACAGCAAATTCTCCTTTTTCAATCGTGAATTCAATTCCATCTGCTGCCGCAATCTCAACTTCTCCCATACGATATACTTTCCTGACGTCCGTCAGTTTTACATATTCTTTCATAATTATCCCTGATCTTTCTTTAAAGATATCCTGCAAGTCTATTGTTTCCTGCAGCGTTTTCTACTATAATAATAGCATTAATGTGACTGATTAAAAAGTTATATTTTTATAAACATATTTTCAAAGGAGACTTAATTTATGGAAGATTTACGCATTGTTCCTGCTGACACAGCAGAACTTCTCTACAATATTGAAGCATTAGCAGATGATATCTGGCACGAATACCTCACTCCGGTCCTCGGTCAACCGCAAGTAGATTACATGCTTGAGAACTTTCAGTCTGTCGATGCGATCAACAGCCAGATCATGAACGGCTATGAATATTTTGTCCTAATCTACGAATACTTAATGGCAGGATATGTTGGCATGAAAGAAGAAGACCGTACCCTCTTCCTAAGCGGACTTTACATCCATGAAGAATGTCAAGGCAATCATATTGCCACAAATGTTTTTCAGTTTCTGCTCGGTATCTGCCGTAAACGCAATCTGAACTGTATCCGGCTTACATGCAGTAAGAAGAATAGCAAAGCGCTTGAAGTCTTCAAACATCTTGGATTTTCTGTTGTCGAGGAACAACTGACTGACATCGGAGGCGGTTTTTCTACTGATGATTACATCCTGGAATATGCTCTTACTGACTAATCTTATATTATCCACTGCAGCTGCTTCTTTTTGATTTCAAAAAAAGGCAGCTGTTTTTTGTGTCTATTGCCTTTATATCCTCATTTATTTTCATATATATTATGCATTTTTCACAATTCATCATTTTTTCCAAAAAAAAGATTGATTTTTCAC
>CAUCYJ010000137.1:0-7137 GCA_958446945.1 uncultured Lachnospiraceae bacterium
CTCTTGGATGCCCCCATGACATTGGTGGGATTAACAGCCTTGTCCGTTGATATCAGTACGAATTTTTCCACACCGTATTTATCCGCCGCCTGAGCTGTACGATATGTACCAAATACATTGTTTTTAATTGCCTCATTCGGACTTACCTCCATGAGAGGCACATGCTTATGCGCCGCCGCATGATAGACAATATTCGGACGGTATTTTTCGAAGATGGCGTCAATTCTCTCTGTATTTCGTACGGATGCAATCAGCACAACGAGATTCAGTTGGGGATACTTCCGAATCAGTTCCTGCTGAATTTCATACGCATTATTTTCATAAATATCTACAATAATTAATTGTTTCGGTTGATGACTGGCAATCTGTCTGCACAGCTCACTTCCAATGGATCCGCCACCGCCGGTAACCAATACCACTTTATCTTTTACATAATTCAACACTTCTTCGGTGTTAATTTGAATAGGTTCTCTTCCCAGAAGGTCTTCAATTTCTACTTCTTTTAGTTTAGCAACAGACACATCGCCATTAATTAATTGATACATGCCCGGTAAAGTTCGTAATTTACAACCGGTTTCCTTACAAATATCCAAAATTTCTTTTTTTGTCTTCGTATTTGCAGAAGGTATTGCAAAAATAATTTCATCTATATTATATTCACCAACTGCATCTATAATTTTATCTCTTCCACCTATAATTGGTACTCCGCGCAGAAATTTCCCATGGCATCCATTGTGATCATCAATAATGCATTTGACATTTAGGCTCAAATATTGGCTACTTTCTATCTCTTTTAAGATTGAATTAGCTGCCGCTCCAGCACCTATAAGCATTACATTATTTGCTTTCTTTCGTCCTGTAAATTCCGTTCGTTTAGAATTGATTAGACGTAAAATCCGATAACTAAATCTTATCGCACTGGTCATAGCAAATAATAATGCCCAATATATTACGTAATAGCTCCGTGGCATCTTTTCATCTAATATATAACAGAGAATCACCTGTGCTATTGCTGCGCATGTCGTGGCAAATATAATGTTCAATAATTCAGTTGCACTTGCATATCGCCATACGCTTTTGTAAAGTTTCCATAGTGCAAAAAAAACCAGTGTTACTATAATATTAAATGCAATAATATTTTCAAGTTTCTCAAAATACCCAACCGGAATGGAAGAAAAATTGAAATCAAACCGAATATATAGGGCTCCCACAGAAGCCACTATAATAGACATAATATCAAGTAGAATCAGTGCTATGATTCTATTAATTGGAATTCTTAAAAAATTATTGTTTTTCATCCTAGCATTCTCTTTTCTGACATCTTTATATCCATTACCATTGCTCTTTTCCACGCAAAAAATACAAGAATAATCGTTATTGCCCCACTTCCCCATGAATATTCCAACATTCCAAACAACAATGGTATCAGCAGAAGTAGCAAATACGTATCACTTTCTATATTCCCTCTTTGTTCTTTCATCGCTAGTCGAACAATACTCCATAGCGCCAAAAGAACAAAACACGCTCCCATGCAAATGCCAAAATCTGTACTATATTGCAAATATATGTTGTGTGCATGTCCTATCCAATAATCAGCCACCAATTGGAACCCCTGCTCCGATTGTGGATGTCCAAAAAAATTTAAATGGTGTAAGTAGTAATTATAAATCGTCTTTCTTACTATAAAAGGATTTGAATATTCTTCGTATGTTTTTAAGACAGCTCTTTCTTCTCGTGTGAGTTCAGCTGCATATGACATTATAACAAATGGACTAGCTCCAAAAATTTTATCAGTAATAACTGTAGTTCTTCCGATTGCACTTTCTACTATTTCATTTATGTCTACGTATTTTTCCGAATTCCACGCATCCCAAGAATGCACCTTTTGCTCACTCCATTCTCCCCAAAACCATACCGGATGATGGAACACCGGAGGCAAATACCTTGTCATCCCAAACGTCACCGGAAACATCATACATATGCACAGCATCAGAAGTAACCCGTTTCTAAAATAATGTTTTTTCTTTTTCACTCCCTGATAAAATCCAAGGAATAACAACCCAAGTATAAATGATACCAGCCATACAGTTCTTCCAATTGTCATAAAAATAAACGAGTACACTACTCCTGCCCCAAGCCAGTAATACACTCTCCAGAATTTATGTTTGTTTTCTTTCGTCACATACAGTATTTTTCCAAACACTGCTGCCAACACAACCAGATAAAACATGCCATTCAGGTTGCAGTTATTATAGATTCCAGTATATCTTACCTGATCATACGGCCGAAACACACAACAGAATGCTTGAAATGCAAAAAAAGCGAAGATGACTCCGTTCATGATTCCCTGATACAAGTCCTCCTGCTCCTCTTCCGTAAAATCCGTAAGGTAAAAACATCCGAACATAATAAAATAGCAAAATGGCCATACATAATCACTTCTGGAAAAGATCATCAGAAGCATCATGACTACCCACAGCCCGAACATTCCCCTGTTCAGTTTCGGATACTTCTTTTCCTTCACTACACTGATAAACGTATGGATCACCACATAGCCAAAGAGAAAAACATCCAGACTGACCATCACACGTTCGTTCATGAAATATGCAAGAGGCTGTCCCAATACCACAAACAATACCCCCGCCACCAGACCTATTCCTGTCCAGACAGCATACGGAATCTTATATGCCATAAATTCTTCCCATTTATAGTGTGACATAATAATAACGGCCATGAGCACTCCGGCCATATCACGAAACGTCTCTATGATGCCATCTAGGCCGGAACCGGTCTTGGTTCTCTGGTCGATCACACAGAACAGGAAAAAGCAAATGGTATATAATATCCGCTTCTTAGACCATATGTTGAATGTTTTATTCTTTATTGTAAGTTGCATATTGATATCCTCATTTTCTGCTTTTTAATAAGACCATATCTTATTGCATACTCTTTTCTATTGTAATCAATTTGGACTATAAGTACAAGCTTTTCTTTATCAGTCTATGAATTCTTAAGAAAGCAACGGATTTACATATCAAATAGACAAACCAGATACAACTATTCATAATTGATGAAAAAAGGAGATTTACTTATGAATACTTTAAACAGATACACTGCAGAATATCTCAGCTATTGCGAATATCGAAAACGTCTGAATTTCAAGACATTGAAAGCATATCGGATCGATTTAAACCAGTATTCTGTATTTTGTAATAGCTCCATGGATTTTCTATCAAGAAATACACTGGATCTGTATATTACAGAATTGCATAAACACTACAAGTCCAAGTCCGTCAAGCGAAAAATTGCCAGTCTGAAAGCATTTTTCCATTATCTGGAGTACTCAGATCTTTTAGTACAGAACCCTTTCGACAAACTGGACGTACATTTCCGTGAAGCCAAGCTCCTGCCCAAAACCATTCTTATCAGTTGAGGTGCTGCCTGCGGGATATTGCTGTGATTGAGTTGTTATTCGCTACAGGAATGCGGATTTCCGAATTATGTTCCCTTCGTCCGTCGGATATCGATCTGGAGAATAACACTGTTCTAATATACGGAAAGGGATCCAAAGAACGCATCCTGCAGCTTGGCAACCCTGAGGTTATTTCTGCCTTAATGTTGTATCAAAATTCATTCAAAACAGATATTTCCGACTGTGGATATTTCTTTGTCAACAAGCAAAAGCACAAATTATCTGACCAGTCCGTCCGTTTTATGATCAACCGCTATGCCGATCTTGCCGGAATAGAACAGCATATTACTCCCCATATGTTCCGACACTCCTTTGCTACTCTGTTGCTGGAACAGGATGTCGACATCCGCTATATTCAGAAAATGCTTGGACACAGTTCTATCAGCACGACAGAAATCTATACCCATGTGTCCAGCGCTAAGCAGAAGGATATTCTGGTGAATAAACATCCGAGGAATTTTATGGTGGTCAATAAAGGATAATACACAATTATCTGATGTTGCATTAGCATAACTGTGTGGAGGTGACATACATCTTGGAATACAATATAAATTATAGAAAAATGCTTGATGATCTTAGAGGTAAAACTATAGGTCTTGTCTATTTTTTTGAAAAAGAAGAAGCCCCTGGTAGCAAACATTATTGGGTTTGGAAAAGTGACATTATTTCTGGTTGGCTAAATGCCATACAAGAACTAGAATGCATACCTTATATAATGGATGTACGAACTTTTATACAAAAGGCTTCATATAATACGCTGCCACACATAGATTTTATTATTAACTTAAATTGCGGCAATTATGAACTATCATCATTGTCACTAGTTCCTTCAATGTGTAGTTTCCTAGCAATTCCGTGTATTCCATGCAATGCGCTTGCAATAGTAATGAGTGAAAATAAATTTATTTCCAATATACTTGCTAGTGCCAATAGCATAAGTGTACCAGAATACCTTTCGCCTACTGATCCCAACGGAATTTTTAGGCCGATGAACTTAGGGAGCAGCATCGGTATTCGAATAGGCGAGAGTGATAATAGTGATGGATTATATCAAAGATTTATATCGGGCTTCGACATAACTGTCCCGATCGTATATAATCCACTTGTTGATGCCTTGGATTTACTCCCCCCTTTATTGTATTACCCAAATTCTCAGGATCCAAAGTGGATTTATAGCTTTGAAGAAAAATATACTGAAAGTGAAAATTTTATCAAATATCCGATACTAAACATAGATGCAAAAACAAAGGATACACTACTAAATTTTGCAAAAACATTTCCTATAACTACTTATGGTCGCATTGATGGACGCATTAAGTGCCAAAATAACAAATTATCTAAAGAAATTTTGCAGAAACCACTATTATTAGATGATTTTTACTTTGTTGAAATAAATTCGATGCCCACAATTGAATTAAATGATTCTTTTGATATGGCATTCAAAACTGCATTAACGCATAGCAATGTCAGTATTCACTCATCTGTGGAGCAGTATTGCAGTATTGTGAAACATGCTTCAATGATAGGATACTTATTGTCATCTTCAATTATTTCTCTCACTAAAGCCAAATTTCAAAGTCAAATGGATTCAAGCCATAATTAACAATAAATTCTGCACGCTTCCCTTTAGGCATGTATGGCCTATGGGGAATTGTGCATTCCATAATTTTCCCACACTCCTCGGCAAAATGTGTGCACAGATATTGCATTTGTAAACAGCGTTCTCCAGCATTGATAGAACTCGTTTCAAATGATTTTTTAATTAGTTTTTGAATAGGATAAGTATCTAGTAATTCTTTTGCTAAAATTCTGTTTTGCTTCAATGCCACTGTAAGAACATTCAATGCATAATCAGCTGCTAAAAAGGGTAATTTTGTCATTCCCATTCCATCGAAAATACGCCGCATTAATAACCGAATTCTATTTTCGTCGATAGTGGTATATGAATAATTTTCAGCGAGCATTTTATTACTTTCAATAGCAAGTTTTTGAACAATACGATCATTATTTCTAGCATATTCCAAACCACGGTCAAAAAAATCTATAGCAGTATCTGTTTGACCACAATATAAGTATGCAACCCCTACATTATTGTATAAATGGCTCAAAGCAACCATACCAGGCACATTGTTTACTGCCTCTACTTGCATTTCCCTAAAGGCTTCTGGATGAATATTATTTGTATAAAACTGTTCGATTAACATATTGTTTTTACAATAGATTGCATTGTCTTCCATCATATTCTTTTTAAAAATAGAATATCCCTTATCATATAAAACAATTCTATCTTCTATTGAACAATTTGGCAAAAACTCAGCATAACGATACACTTGTGCCAACAATAATTCATGATTTAAATTAGTGGCTATTTTTTGTGCCTCTAGTATATCATTACCTCCGTAATCATTACAAAAAATACGGAATAGTCTTAATATACATTCAAAGGCACGAAGTATTTGTTCCTCTTCATTATTTCCGCTATGTAAATTTATAATTTCATCCGTGAAACTGGACAATTGAGTAGATATTTCCTCTTTTTGATCAAATAGTAAATTTGAACGATACTTAAGAACAGTAGGTGCATATTTTTTTACAATAAGATTTTCACTCCATTCAGAATTTAGCAATAACTTACACGGTGTGTTTGAACATGTACTATAGCATTGTTTTGCAAAAGAATCTATAAAGGAAACTATATTATTTGCACCACAATTAACAACCTTGTATTTTTCTTCCTTGCCGCTATTCTTAATCATTTTGATATTTATTCCGTCAGGACATTCAGATAGCAGTTCCATCGCCCTATTAAAATCATTATCTTTTAGTAGCAATATTATTGTTGGTCTTAATATACTATCTTTATTCAAACTAACTAAGTGTGCAATATTGCGTTTAGTTAGTTTCCCTTCTTGCAGTATAATTGGGTCAATAACTTCCGGACCTGCTAACTGATGTTCATTAACAGTGAATAATTGACACAAAGAAGTAATGGCCTCTGCTATGCTAATTCCTGAAAAGCCGTTAGATAGCAAATTGACTAATTTTTCAACTGGCGCTACATTTTTACTTATAGTTTGAATGGCTTTTGAAAATATATTTTTGATTTGTTTTTCAGACGTAATGTAATTGGAAGTATTAATGTATTTTTTAAAATATTCTTGTCCTCTTCCAACAACAAATTGTTGTTCCACTACGTAAACAGTAAAGGTACTATCTTCTTGCACAAATAATTTTTCAATATCGTTCATAATTTTATCCACTCGCTTGAAGCAATGTTTTAGTGCAACATCAGATAATTGTGTATTATCCTTTATTGACCACCATTACATCCTATTTCGACTATGTAATCTTAGCGACTTTTCTTAATTATTATACTATATGTTTTTCTCAAAGAACACTTCGATTTATCGAACGCTCCCCTACTTAAAAGGCACCGATATTCCACCGATGCCTTCCTTACAACGCAATATGTATCTTTTTATCCACTATTTTCCGGGCTGCCTCTGCACAGTCCAATGTAATTTCCCGATTCTCTATATCGTAGATTTCAGCTCCAAGGATTTTGTTGATTCCATTATTGCCGGCATGCAATATTGGCAGTAATTCCTCTGCTTCTGCCGCGATCCCTTCATTGTATAATGCCTGTACCAGTTTTGGGGTGCTGA
>CAUCYJ010000138.1:0-7034 GCA_958446945.1 uncultured Lachnospiraceae bacterium
AGAAAATCGCTATGCCACAGCCTTGGCAGGCCATCGCGCAGCGATTTTGTTCAATCCATATTTATAAAAATCTGCAGCAATCCTTCCTGCCAGCTGTCATATGTTTTTTCCCCTGAAGCGCCCGCGAAGCATCTTCAATACAGCTCCACTCCACCAAATCATAAATATCCTCAAAATGATAATAAAATGCCATCCGGCTAATACCGCAGTCTGCTGTCAGATTGTTAATCGTAATTTTATCAAGAGGCTTTTGAAGCAGCAATTTTTTCAGAGACACTTCCAAAGCCTGCTTTGTCATATTTGCCATTTACTCAGCCCCGTTTCTTTTTTCATTACTTTCTCTGTTCTGTTCCTTCTTCTGTTTCTTTCGCTCTTCTGCCTGCTCAAGATATCGGCGCGACTGCAAAAATGCCTCCGGCAGATAATCTTCCATCCATTCTTTTCCTGCTTTCTCCTGCTTCTTAATATCTTCCCACGCTGTTATTACATCCCCGCTTCCTGAAACATTCGCTGTCCCAAATACATGCGGATGGCGCCGAATCATTTTGTCAGATACAGTTTGAATCACATCATCCAATGTAAAAAATCCTTCCTCTTCTGCAATCTGTGCATGCATCACAACCTGTAAAAGAAGATCTCCGAGTTCTTCCTTCAGATTGTCCGGATTCCCTGTCTCTTTCAATATATTAATACCGCAGATTACCTCAGCCGCCTCCTCGATGCAGGCCGGCTTCAGACTTTCATGCGTCTGCTCCCGATCCCAGGGGCATCCTTTTGGCGAACGCAGTTTTGCAATAATCTCTTGAAATTCTTCAAATTTTGCCATAATGCTTCTTCCTTTCTCTATAGAGGAATTTTATATGAACTTAGTTTAGCATCAGTATATCAAAAATACTATTGGCGAAAGTAACGAAAAGCTCTCAATTGAAAACCGGCTCTTGACTAAAAAAACCGGAGAAACCTTATGATTTCTCCGGCATCCTATCTTATACTTTTGCAATATACTCAAATGGCAACGGAACAACCTTGCCCGGGCTTTCGAGTTTGACTAACTGCTCAAGAGTTGCTTTTACAATCTCTTTCTGCATTGTTGGGTTATTTGGTTCACCTGCATTTGCACCCATCGGTACAAGCGGTGCTACACCACGAGGTGTTCCTGTCTGTTTTACAACAGGCGGTAATGCTGCAATGATGATCGTAGGGATACCTGCTGCTTCAATTGCTCTCTGCACCAGTACTGCAGAGCGGTGGCAAGTACCTCATCCGGCAGTTAAGATTACTGCATCTACACCTTCTTCTTTGAACATCTGAGCGATCTCCGGACCAGTCTGATTTTTGAATTTCTCCTGGTCTCCGCCGCCGCCCATGAATCCTGCATGAACAGGAGCACATGCTTTGATAACGCCTTCTTTAGCCAGCTCATGGATACGGTCGATCGGGAACATACAGTTGATATCCTTATTTACATCACTGTTGTCATATCCACCGTGAGAAACCATCAGATCTTCTGATTTCATCTGATCTGTGATCTTTCTCCATGTCCAGTCTCCGGCAAGATTAAATCTCTTGTCTTCTTTATGGTGTACACCTGCCGCTGTAGCAAGTGCGATTGTCATATCTTTTAATTCCTTTGTCACCGGTGCCCATACTGGCGGAGGTGTGATCGGAACGAAAATTTCAGACTGTAATCCTTTCACAGCTGTTAAACTCATTATGATTCCTCCTTCTTTTCTTCCTGTGCAGCACGCATTTCCTGCTGCCGCTTCTGATATGTTTCCAGATTGCTGATATATTTCTCATTGACTTCCGGTCCAAGCTGTTCAATAAAACTCATATTCCATCCAACTTCCTGACCGATCTTAATCTCGTAATCAGTAATCAGCATCCGCATCGGGATTTTGAGAAACCCAAGGCGGCCTTTTAGATCAACTCCGACACATCCGTCATGGATTTCTACAATAACCCCTTCCATATATATCATTTTATCGCCATACTTCATAGCACTATCGCTCCTACAGCCTAGCTGTATTTTTCTCTTCTCTTCTGGCTCATTGGAAGTGACTGCTCATTTTTCACTAATTCAATTGGTTTTCCTGTTACATTAGAAATCAATTCCACATTGTTTGCTTTTACGTTCGGATTCCATTTTTTCTCAGGAGCTTTCACTTCTTCACCTGCCATAGCTGCTTTCAGCATATTCAATGCACGGATTGCATCCTCATGGCAAAGTGTATTACATGCAAGTACTTCATTTTCAATACCTGCTTCTGATTTATTGTTATCAACCATATGAGTCATGTATTTATTTCCAACAACAAGGGCTCCCTGAACGGCACAGAAAGAAAGTCCAACAACCGGAACACCTCTCATACCAATCTGTTCATGGTGACTTGCGAAGTCAATATGATTATTTCCAAAACCTTCTGTTGTAATAAATGCTCCATCAACATCAAGTGCTTCTACCATCATACCAACACGTTTGGAAACATAGAATTTCTCAGCATTGATCTGCGGACTTCCTACGAAAATAATTCCACAAAGGTCAACTTCCTCGTCCATCAATGTCTCTAATACGAGCGGTTCTCTCCAGTAATGTCTGGACATTTCTTTAGATGCAGGTCCGATACATGTTAATGCATGAATACATCCATCAAGAACTTCCAGTGGAGAAACCATAACCGGAACATTGCCAAGATCAACATTTGGTTTTGCTCCAAGTACACCAACAGGCTCTACCGGAAGGATCAGGTTATCATGCATAGCACCTTGTCCCATGATTTCTTTTACAATAACAACTTTTTTCTTGCCCGGTCTTCTGTACTGGTTAAATGTTTCTTCATTTACAACAAGAGTTTCATCCTCTACTGCTTTTAAAGCCTCACGGATCTCCTGTGTGATGACATCTGTTGCAGTATGTGCTGCAAGCGGTCCCGGACGTTCCATATTTGTTCCTGCTGCAATTACAACTTCTGTCTTAATGAAGATTTCTCCCTTATCAGGAGCACCCGGACGGTTCCACATAATGTTTTCTTCCAGAATACCTTCTGAAGAACCGAACTCTCCAATCTGTACACCGTTTGCATCTGTACCTGTTACCATCATGATAACGCCATCCAGTACTCTTGTTGTACCGCTTCCGATTTCATCTTCGCCTTCTTTTGTAGCAATCGGCTGAACATCCATGATTGTCTCAGAGTATTCATTGTATTTATCTGGAGTAATGATATCGATTTTTAAGCTATGTACAAGCTCCTGTGAAGCTGCTGCTTCTTCTTCGATTCCTTCACGGATATAAAGAACTGTTCCTTCAATCTTCGTCTCCGGTCCTCTCTTTACTTCTGTAATATTGTAATGCTTTCTTGTTAAACTTCTGATTAACTTTGGTTCCTGCTCTTTTACTTCTGCAGATGCTGCAACTGGTACTACTGCCGGAGCTACAGGTGCTGCTGTTCCTACTGCTGCTCCTGCCATCATCGGAAGCTCAATATCAATACCTTTTCCTTCATCGATATGAATTTTCAGAACTCCTCCTGCATTTGTTACAGGTGCTGCTGGTGCCGCTGCCGGTACTGCAGGTACTTCTGTTGCTTCTTCTGCTTCTTCTACAGATTCTTCCTTTGCTTCCTCTGCAGCAGCTTCTTTGTAGCCATCAACTACGTCTGCTGTAATTGGTGTAAGAGAATCACATGTTTTTGTTAATTTTGATCCAAGAATCTGTCCGATTGTCAGTACTCCGTCCAGGTTTAATAAACCTGAATCTACTAAATCATCAAAAATTGCCGGATCTTCAAGATTAGCTGCCTCAATTGTAATCCCAGCTTCTGCTCTGCAGCATAATACCGCAGGATCATTTGCATGCGCTTTTGCTGTTTCTGCTGTAATTGACATACTAATTTCCTCCTTATCCTTTTCCACTTCACTTCTATCTACTGTCCGTCATCTGACGGTAGTATTCTTATTTATATTCCGGTAACTGTTCTACCTGTTTTGAAACCCTCAGATAACGATATAGCGGATGTCCGATTGTTCTCATCACATGGTCTGTCTGATGAAATACTTTTAATCCCATCTTTGGCGCAGAACCCATAACTGTATTAGAGCAGTCTGAGCAGTTTCCGATAATAATATATTCACATCCGTCTTTTTTGAACTGAATGTTATTCTTAGCCTGTCCCGGACAATTTCCCGGACGTTCGCATTTTAATGCGCCGTTTTTCATCTCTGCTGCCTGTTTACATCTTGCAACAGATGCCACAACACCATTCATCTTCTGGCAAATGTCACGCATACGCGCTTCGTCTCCGCCGCATGCACATACAAGTAAACCTACTTTTGCACCATGAAGATTCGGGAAATCAATTGTTACAATGATTCCGCCTGTTGTCTTTGTAATCGGAGCTTCTTCTGTTGTCGCTTTTCCCGTAAACGGTCCTCCCATAATGATCTCACCATAGAGTCCGTCAATTCCTCCTGCGCGCTCGATCAGTTCACCTACACTTGTTCCTACCGGAACATTCATGAATACATGCGGTTCTGCGCCTCCATTCAGCTTTCCGACTACTGTCAGGTTTTTCTCAAAGCAAGGTTTGCGCTCATCAATTGCCTCCGCTACTCTTGCAACCGTCTCAACATTGATAACAACTGACTGCGCTGCCGATGGAAGCTGATCCGGCGCAAGTTCGATACCAAGACATTCTCTTACAACAGCACGCTCTTCTCCCATCGGATAAATATCCGGAAGCAAATGAATTGAAATATGCTCTTCATTCTTTACTGCCTCACGGAGCAGTTCAACTGCTTTTTCATTTTTCTTCTTGATTGCAAAAATCGCCTTCGCTGCATTAGAAATTTCCATACAATATTTCACACCGCGAAGCACTTTCTCTGTCTCAGCTTCAATCTGTGCAATATTATGTTTCAATCCCGGCTCACACTCTGCAGCATTGATCAGAATATAACCGCCATTCAGATCTGTTCCAAGTTTTACTCCTGTCGGGAAGCCTGCGCCGCCCATACCAACGATTCCGGCAGCCTTTACCATATCAAGCTTACTGCCTTCCGGAATCTTTACAAATTCTTCCTTTTGTTCTGCATCCGGTTCAATCATGATCGCTTCCTCTGTAATCTCTGTAACCGTACCATACACACTGGCAAAAATATTTGCGCCCAGTCCGGCAGGCTCTGCGATCAGTGTTCCTTTTGCCACCTTATCTCCGACTGCAACAACCGGTTTACACGGTGCACCGATGTGCTGTCTGAGAAGCATCTGCAAATTGCCCATTTCCTTCTTCTCCTTTTTTATGTTTTCCTGCTTTTATCTTTCCTTTCCAAACTCCATCACGGTGTCCGGAACATTTGGAACTGCCTAAAAAACAAAAAAGGCAAAGCAAACTGACTTTTGCTTTACCTTCCATTCTATTACTACGTACAAAATATACGATTCTTTCTGGCGGGTATATGTGGGAATCGAACCCACCCAGGACGCTACTAACGCCCTACACTGGTTTTGAAGACCAGGAGGCACACCAGTTACCTATCTACACCCCTATTTTTCATGCGTAGTTTACTTTACCACATTTTTGGAAAAGCTTCAAGCCCTAATTTATATTTTAATAAATATTCATTGACTTTTCAATCATAATCTATCATAATAAGAATAAACTGAAGTACAGTTTAGACTATAGTCTATTATAAAACATTTGTCAATACTATGTCAAACATTTTATCGGAGGTACATTATGGGACTAAATCCAAAATTAAATTTAGACTCTTTTGAAGCTGCCTTTCATGCCATTGACACACATACTGTTGGTGAATTTACACGTGTCGTAACATCTGGTTTCCCGGATATCAAGGCGGACAGCATTATGGAGAAAAAACACATTCTTGAAAAAAAATATGATCAATACCGCAAAGCACTCATGAATGAGCCGCGAGGACACCGGGATATGTTCGGCGCTCTTCTCACAGAACCAGTTAACCGCGAAGCTGATCTTGGCGTAATTTTCATGGATACCGGCGGATATTTGAATATGTGCGGTCATGGAACAATCGGATCTGCTACTGTTGCTGTAGAAACAGGTCTCGTTCCAGTAACAGAACCTTACACTAATGTTGTATTGGAAGCCCCTGCTGGGATTATTCGAACAAAAGTCAAAGTTGAGAATGGCCGTGCAACAGAAGTTACACTGACCAATGTACCTGCTTTCTTATATAAAGAGAATCTTGTTGCTACTGTTGAAGGCCGCAAGATTACTTATGATATTTCTTTTGGAGGAAGTTTCTTCGCTCTTGTAGATGTGACACAGCCTTCGATTCAGGAAGAAATCGAAGCCCACAATGTTCCTTTCCTAACAAAACTGGGTATGAAGCTTCTGGAAGAAATCAACGCTACTGTTACAGTAAAACATCCTTATCTTGACATTACAACAGTAGATCTGGTAGAATTTTATGGACCGACTCCAACAATTGGATGTTCTATGAGAAACGTTGTTATCTTTGGAGATGCTCAGGCAGATCGCTCTCCATGCGGAACTGGAACAAGCGCAAAACTTGCCGCACTGTACAGTCATGGTAAAATTAAAGTAGGCGAACCTTTCGTTTATGAGAGCTTCATTGGATCACGTTTCAAAGGCGTTATCACAGATGTAACGGAAGTCGACGGACATGTTGCTGTAATCCCACAGATTACAGGAAGCGCTTATATCACAGGCGAAGCAACTTATGTGATCGATCCGACTGATCCATTAAAATACGGCTTTATTGCCGGTGTATAAATGCCATTTTCCAGCCAGAGCGTTCCTCTGGCTGGTGTATTTTTTATTTTGTACTATATTCTATTTTCACAAGGAGGTACCACATGCCAAAAAAACGTAAACAAAAAACAAAAATGAAAATCATCCGGGCAGCCTGGAATCTATTCTATAAATACGGTTATGATGATACAACTGTGGATGAAATTATTACCGCTTCGGATACCTCCAAAGGTTCTTTCTATCATTATTTCGAAAGCAAAGACGCACTTCTTAGCTCCC
>CAUCYJ010000139.1:0-7011 GCA_958446945.1 uncultured Lachnospiraceae bacterium
TTGAGACGCTGCGGGATTTGCCCCTTTTGAGGATGAAGTGGTGTGTCCCATGACAGCATAAAATATAGATTCATGCGCGAGCATGAGAGTGTCCAAACGTAAAATGGCTCCTGGAACTTTAGAAAAATCTGAAGCTCCAGGAGCTTTTTGATGTATTTTGTAGTGAAACGTGGAATAATCATTTGTCAGAAAGTTTTAATTATGTGATCTTTGCATTTATGATCAGGAGATTTGATTTCAAAACTCCGGAATGCGAGGATGATGATACAGAGACAAAACTTTATACAAAAGCAGACGTAAATGTAAGAAAAGAAGCAGGAAAAATAGCCGGATAATTAAGATAGTTTATCTGATTATCCGGCTGTTTTTGTCTGGCTACATAGTAAGCTTCATAGTAAACTTCATGGTAAAACAAATTGACGTTATATATGAAAAGTGATATAATGTACAATGATTTGACATAAAATATATAAAAAAAGTACAAAATACACAAAAAATACTTACTGTAGAGGTGCTTCAATGTATGCAGAATTACAAATGGAACTGGAAACAAAAGAAATAAATTACAGGCAGTCATCAAATTTACAGGGAGTTATTATGGAAAATATTTCTCCAGAATATGCAGCCAGACTACATGGAAACCAGTTAAATCCTTATAGTCAATGTATCACGAGGGAAAATAACAGCACCATCTGGACAATAAAGACTTTGAATGAAGAAGCATATGAAAATATAATTATGCCGTTGTCTGAATGTACAGATATTTTTTTGAGAAAAAAGGGATTATCAATTTCTGTATGTAATAAAAGGATGCACTTGAAAAATGATAATGAACTTATCACAGAGTTTTACGAGAAGAAATGTCCGAAATATTTGGAGATAAAGTTTCAGACACCCACAGCTTTTAAAAGTGACGGAAAATATGTAATATATCCGGATTTGGGCTTAATATATGCCAGTCTTATGAGAAAATACAGTGCTGTTTCAGAAGCTTTTGATATGTTTGATGAGGAAACACTGGAGGCACTTGTTGAACAGAGTGAAATCGTGCGGTACCGTTTGCAGACAGTACCATTTCCATTGGAGAAAGTTCAGATCACAGGTTTTACAGGAAGTATCTGTATTCATATTAGAGGACCAGAAACAATGGCAAGATATCTGAGAATGTTATTTAAATTCGGAGAATTTGCCGGAGTGGGAATTAAGACAGGCATGGGAATGGGAGCAATGAAATACGTCAGGAGGAATGAAGATGATTGACCAGAAAATTAAGTTGATTACAGGAAGTCTGCTTCATGACATAGGAAAAGTAGTTTACCGGGAAGGTAGTGACAGAAGAAATCATAGTGTATCAGGATATGATTTTCTTAAAGAAGAGGGAAAAATAG
Source organism: uncultured Lachnospiraceae bacterium (assembly GCA_958446945.1). GTDB lineage: Bacteria > Bacillota > Clostridia > Lachnospirales > Lachnospiraceae > UBA9414. Next base: position 1,389 of record CAUCYJ010000139.1, read on the forward strand.
AGGATAAAGAGATTCTTGACTGTGTAAGATACCATCACTTTTCAGAAATCAAAAGTGCACGTCTGAAAGAGGATAATCTGGCGTACATCGTTTATCTGGCAGATAATATAGCTGCCTTTGCAGACAGGAGAAAAAAGGAAGACACTGAAGAAAAGGGTTTTGATCTGTCAGTCCCGCTTCAGAGCGTGTTTAATGTATTGAATGGAAATAACCAAAGTTTTTATTATCAGCCAGGTGATATGGATGATCAGGGGAAGATTAATTATCCTGCTTCTGAGAAAAAGCCATTTTCCAGAGAATTCTATATGAAAATCTGTCAGAGAATGTTAGATAATTTCAGAGGTATGAATTGGAGTGAAGAATATCTGAACTCCTTACTGGCCGTTATGGAAGCAAATCTTTCTTATGTGCCATCCTCCACTTCAAATGAAGAATTAAGTGATATTTCCCTGTTTGATCATGTAAAATTGACTGCGGCAATTTCTAGCTGCATATATGATTATTTAAACGAAAATCATTTGAGTTATAAGACGGAATTATTTGATAAGAAGGATTTTTATGATAGGAACGCATTTCTCTTATGTTCTATGGATATTTCAGGAATACAGAGTTTCATATATACAATAAGCTCTAAAAATGCATTGAAAACTTTGCGTGCAAGGTCTTTTTACCTGGAAATTATGATGGAGCATATCATAGATCTTCTTTTAGACAGACTGCAACTGTCAAGGGCAAATCTTTTATACTCCGGAGGCGGACATTGTTATCTGCTTCTTGCAAATACAACGGAAACTGTTATACAGATTCAAAAATTTCAGGAAGAATTGAAGGAATGGTTATTGAAACAGTTTCAGACAGATCTTTTTGTTGCTTTTGGATATGTGCAATGTACAGGGAATGCATTCAGAAACGTTCCGGAGGGTAGTTATACAGAGTTATTCAGGAAAATGAGTAAAATGCTGTCGTTGCAAAAACAGCACAGATATACGGCGAGAGAAATAATTCGGTTAAATAATCGAAAAGAGCAGGATTATTCCAGAGAATGTAAGGTTTGCAAAAAAATCGGACATGTAGATGAAGAGGGAGTTTGCCCTCTGTGCAGAAAAATAGAGAAGCTTTCAAAAAATGTATTGTATGCAGATTTCTTCTCCGTTGTACTGGAAAATCCAGATGAAAGAGAAGATGCCATGCCACTGCCGGGAGGATATTGTCTGGTTGCAGACGATGAAAAAAAACTGTGCAGGCGAATGGAAAATGACGATTATTTTGTACGATCCTATTCTAAAAATAAGCTTTATATAGGAAAACATATTGCTACGAAACTGTGGGTAGGAGATTATTCAACAGGAAGTACTTTTGAAGAATTTGCCCGGGAAGCTGAAGGCATCAGCAGAATCGGGGTATTGAGAGCAGATGTGGATAATCTTGGGCAGGCTATTGTGTCAGGATTCCGTAATGCAAAAAATGGAGACCGATATATGACATTATCCAGAACAGCTACTTTATCTAGGCAGTTATCCTTATTCTTCAAGTATTATATTCGATTCATCCTGGAAAATGGAGAATATTCACTGGAAGGAAAAAATGGTGGAAAGAAAAGACTGGCGACAATTGTATATTCCGGAGGAGATGATGTATTTATTGTAGGTGCATGGAATGATATTATTGAATTGTCTGTAGATCTGAGAAGAAAATTTGAACAATATACTCAGGGGACATTAAGCATTTCAGCAGGCATCGGTATTTATGATTTTTCTTATCCGATTGCTGCCATTGCAGAAGAAACCGGTATGATGGAATCAGAGTCAAAGAGAATGCCGGAAAAAAATGCAGTGACATTACTTCAGGATGGAGAGATTCATCTGGTGGATGACGGGGATGAAGAAAAAGAGATCAGCGATGGAACCTATTCATGGAAAGAACTGGAAGAAGGAGTTGTTCAGGAAAAATACAGTGCATTATGTGATTTTTTTGAAGGTATTGACGAAACCAGAGGAGTGTCCTTCTTATACCGTATGATGGAGTTGGTAAGAGGACATGAGGAGAAGATCAATTTTGCAAGAATGATGTATCTTCTTTCCAGGTTGGAGCCGACAGAGGAAGGACCGAAAAAAGAAAAATACAGACAGTTGTCTCAGAAAATGTACAGGTGGATTCAGTCGGATCAGGATTGCAGACAATTGAAAACAGCAATTAATCTTTACGCATACATTCATCGCAAAAAGGGGGAACACAGGGATGAGAATTAATGAGAATAACTATGTAGATAAAGCTGAAGAGGCGATTAAGAGTCTGGTTGAGGAGTCAAAGCAAAAATGCAGAGGAAAAGTAAATATTGTAACTACATCTAAAATACGGAATCTTCTGGCAATGACTGCAGATATTTATAATCAGGTTCTTACATATACATCAGAAAAATTGGATGATGAAATTTGTGGAAGAATTGAGTATCTCAGAATTCGTTTTATATATGAATGTGGTCGGGAGCCAAAAGTAAAAGCATTTGTAAAACAGGCAGAAATTCTGGAGATTCTTAAAGAAATCAGACAGAGTAAAAAGAATTATCTGTTGTTCAGCAAATATATGGAAGCTTTGATTGCATTTCACAAATATTATGGCGGCAAAGAACAGTAGGAGGAAAGATTTATGTATGGAAAAATCAGAATTTCAGGAAATATTTTAGTAAAAACCGGAATGCATATTGGTGGAAGTGGTGCATTTGCTGCAATTGGAGCTGTGGATTCGCCAATCATAAGGGATGCCAGAACAAATCTGCCGATGATTCCCGGAAGTTCTCTGAAGGGGAAAATGAGAAGTCTTCTGGCAAAAGAATTCAATGAGCGTGTAGTGGAGCCAAATGAAGATCATGAACGTATTACACGACTGTTTGGCTCTTCAAAAAAGGAAAATATAAAAAGAAGCCGATTACTGTTTTCTGATATGGTTTTAAAAAACGAAGAAGAATTACGAGATGCCGGACTTCAAAGTATGATAGAAGTAAAATTTGAAAATTCTATTTCCAGAGCTACTGCTGTAGCAAATCCCAGACAGATTGAACGAGCCGTCAGAGGTTCTGTTTTTAAACTGGATTTGATATATGAATTAGAAGAAGAACAGGAATTTTTGGAGGATATGGAAACTCTCGCAGAAGCAATGAAATTATTGCAGTACGATTATCTTGGAGGAAATGGATCCAGAGGATATGGAAAAATCCAATTTCAGGATATTTATACAGATGCAGTTGTCGGCCATGTTGATAATACATTGCTGGAAAAATGCAATTCGATTCTGAATGAGGCTGTGAAAGAGTAGTCGGTGAAAGGAAGGATACTTTGAATTATACATTATACTGTTTGGAGTTTATAAATGGAGTCCATTTTGGCAGGGGAAATCTAGATAGTTCAGAAATCACTTTTCATGCAGATACTCTGTTTTCAGCTTTGTTTCAGGAAGCACTGAAAATGAAAAAACAGGATAGATTTCTGAAACAGGTGTCAGATGGAAAAATCATATTCTCTGATGCATTCCCATACATAGGAAAAAATTACTATATTCCGAAGCCAATGATTGCTGTTCAGACGGAGGATGAAAGCAAACAGGGAGATTCCCGTCAGAAAAAGAAATTCAAAAATTTGAAATACATCCCAGTAAGTACGCTCGCAGATTTTGTGAACGGAACTTTTCCGGAAGAACATATGGAGGATATGAAATATCTGGGACTTTATGATATGAAAGTTTCAGTAGGAATCCATGGGATGGAGGAGCCGGAACCTTTTCGGGTTAATACATGGAACTTTAATACAGGAACAGGTTTGTATGTGCTGGCAGGATATGAGAATGAAAGTGACAGGGAATTGTTAGACGAACTGTTTGAAAGTCTGCAATATACTGGTATAGGTGGAAAGAAAAGTTCCGGACTGGGAAGATTTATATACAAGGTCTGTAAAGTTCCGGAAGATATGATGGGATATTTAAAGAAAAAATCAGAAAAAAACATTTTGCTTTCCACTGCGCTTCCTGAAGATGAAGAATTGGAACAGGTTATAAAAGATTCCTCATATCTTTTAATAAAAAGATCAGGATTTGTAGATTCATCAGAATATGCATTGCAGCAAATGCGAAAAAGAGATCTCTATGTTTTTTCATCTGGTTCATGTTTTGCGCATACATTCAGAGGAAGAATCATTGAAGAAAGAAACGGTGGAAAACATCCGGTATTTCGATATGCAAAAGCTTTCTTCATGGGGGTATAATATGGAACGAAAATTAAAAACATATAAGATACATCTGAAAGTCAATGGACCGGTATTCGTAGGTGATGGAAACGAAATACAGAAAAAAGAATATATGTTTCTGAATAGAAATACCATAGGGGTAATAGATGGCTCAAAGTTCTATATGTTGGCTAAAAAACTTCATCTTCAGAATGATTTTGAACGTTTCATGATTGATGATACAAGAGAAGACTTGAAACATTGGTGTTTCAGAAACCATGTATCTCAAAATGATTTAAAAAACTGTATGAAATATGTAGAGAATGTGGGTGACAGATCAGAAGAAAAAGGAAAGCTTCAGGTAATGACCTGCATTACAGACCCATATGGAAATCCTTATGTACCCGGAAGTTCTCTGAAGGGAATGCTACGAACAATTCTTCTGAGTAGAGATATTTTACAAAATCGGGAGAAATATAGAATTGATACCAGACAGCTCAGGAGTGATTTGGAAGTTAACAGGATTAACAGAAGAATCTTAAATAATAATATTGTAAAAATTGAGAAAAATGCATTCAATTCAGTGAGGTCTTTAGGGAAAGAAACGGTTGATTTCGATATTATGTCAGGTATTATCGTTGGAGACAGCGAACCCTTGTCCAGAGAAGATATTATTTTGTGTCAGAAATGGGAGCAGCACACAGATGGTACATACAAAACATTGAATCTTCTGCGAGAGTGCATAAAACCGGGAACAGTCATTAAAAGTACATTGACAATTGATGAAACACTTTGTAATATAAAAAAGAAAGATATTTTGGAAGCAGTACAGTTATTTTATGAACAGTATTATCAGAATTTCCAGAAGAAATTTTCACGAAGTGACAGGAGAAACCCGAATACAGTATTTCTGGGCGGCGGAAGCGGCTTTGTTTCCAAGACAGTGATTTACCCATTATTCGGAGAAAAAGAGGGCATTGAAACTGTAAAAAATATTTTTGACAGAACAAATGTGCCTAAAACCCATCAACATTATAAAGATACTCGTATAGGAGTATCCCCTCATATTTTAAAATGCACAAGATATCAGGGAAAAGAATATATGATGGGGGAATGTGAATTAAATATTATTTGAGCATTTTGTTCTTAAATGCGCGAAATTCTGTATTTTGCCGCGCATGGCTTAAATACTGGATTTGTGAGAATTTTTTACTTTCCAAAACGGCTGCATTTCAATAAAATTACTTTTCCCCCGCAATCCCCCTATTCGTCCCAGACAGGACATGGGGTTGCGGGGATGGTATTGAGAAATGTAGCTCCCCGATAGGGGACGGAAACGTGATTTCGGATCCATCAGTAAAGATTTTTTCTGATTGAGAAATGTAGCTCCCCGATAGGGGACGGAAACA
>CAUCYJ010000140.1:0-6919 GCA_958446945.1 uncultured Lachnospiraceae bacterium
ACTAAAGTCATACTCTGCTCCGTCAATATGTGCTCTCGGAAATGCAATCGCATCAGGATTTCCTTCTTTTGACAATTTATCAATCTTTGGCCCTCCCGGATACCCAAGTCCAATCGCTCTGGCAACTTTATCAAAAGCCTCTCCTGCCGCATCGTCTCTTGTACGCCCAAGAATCTCATATTCTCCATAATCCTTTACACATACGAGGTGCGTATGTCCTCCAGACACTACAAGACAAACAAATGGAGGTTCTAATTCTTTATTCTCGATAAAATTAGCCGAAATATGTCCTTCTATATGATGTACGCCTACTAAAGGAAGTTTCTTTGCATAGGCAATCGCCTTTGCTTCCGCAACCCCGACAAGAAGCGCTCCCACAAGTCCCGGGCCATACGTCACACCAATGGCATCCAGATCATCCAACGTCACTCCGGCAGTTGAAAGCGCTTCCTCAATTACCTGGTTAATCTTCTCTATATGCTTTCTTGATGCAATTTCAGGTACAACTCCACCGTACAATTTGTGAAGTTCAATCTGAGATGAAATGACATTTGAGAGTACTTCACGTCCATTCTTTACAACAGCTGCCGCAGTTTCATCACATGAACTCTCAATTGCCAATATTAAAATATCTTTTGTATTGTTCATAATCCACGCCTTCCTACTTCTCTTCAAATCCAAGTTCTGCCGACATGCGATCTCTTCCCGCTTTTGCCTCCGGAAAAATCTTTCGCACTTCTTCCATATAATCTTCCGGATATGCCAGTGACGGACTATAATGCGTTAACCACATCTCTTTTACCTGTGCCTCTTTTGCAAGCTGAGCCGCTTCATAAAACGTCATATGTTTATATTCCACAGCCTTATGAGCCTTTTCTTTCTCTCCATACATGCCTTCGCATATAAAAAGATCTGATCCTACTGCATTCTCACGTATAGAATTCGTTGGCCGTGTATCGGTTGTATATGTAAGCTTAATTCCTTTGCGTGCAGGTCCCAGAACCATATCCGGTGTATAAACCTTCCCTGCATCTTCTACTGTCTCGCCCTTCTGCAGATGCTTCCAGAACATCTTTGGAATCGCATTCTCTTCAGCCCGCGCCACATCGAACTTTCCGGCACGATCAATCTCCAATGTATATCCATAGCAAAGCACATTATGATTCACTCGAAACGCTTTCAGGCGATAACCATTCATCTCAAATATCTGTTCCGGTTCTGTAATCTCTTTATAAATAATCGGAAACGGAAGTTCCGGCGCAATCACTCTCAATGAATTCACAACCCGTTCCAACCCTCTTGGACCAATTAAAGTCAGCGGCTCCTTCCTGTCTGCATTCCCCATCGTCAAGAGAAGGCCCGGAAGCCCACTGATATGATCTCCATGATAATGTGTAAAACAGATTACATCTATCGGTTTAAAACTCCATCCTTTTTCTTTAATAGCAATCTGTGTCCCCTCGCCACAGTCAATCAGAAGGCTGCTGCCATTAAATCTCATCATCAGCGCAGTCAGCCAGCGGTATGGGAGGGGCATCATCCCTCCCGTACCTAATAAACAAACATCCAGCATGTTTTCTATTTCCTCTCTATCGGTATCTGAAATCCCGAAACCAGTTCATCATAGCACTTCTCACACAGATCAAATGCATGTTCTTCATTGTCTTTGTTTGAGAAGTAATTCCAACGCTTCTCCACTGAAAGTACATCTTCTGCCGGAATCCCATTGCTGACCGGAATTTCTTTCCCACATCTGTTACATATAATTTTCGTAAGTTCTTTTGTCTCTTTCACTGTATAATTACGCATATGATTCCTCCTGAAAAACTGTATTCTTCCGTTACAGCTTCATTATATAAGAATAAAAACAAAATTCCCACTGGGAACTAATGCATAATCTGGCAGTCTGTTTCCATACTCATTAAAACGGCATCTTCTTTCGGATGCTCATAAAAACATTTACGAATCCCGTCTTCCACAAACCCCTGCCTTCGGTAAAACGCAATGGCCGCTTGATTACTCTGTCTTACGTCAAGCAGAATCTTTGTAATCTGTTTTTCCCTACATATTCTCAAAATTTCTGAAAAGAGATGCGTTCCTGCACCATATCTTCTCGCCTCACTTCGGACAGCAATTCTTGCAATCTCTGCTTCGTCAAGCACATAATAGAGAATTGCATATCCGATTATGTGTTTCTCTTCACCTTCGCGCAATGTCAGCAGTATTGTCTGATTCTGTATCCATGATTCCTTCACTGCCCTTTCACTCCAGGCATCAGAAAAAATCTCTTTTTCCAATCGCGCGATTGCCGCAATCTCGCTCTCCTCTGTAGGAGCTACATACCATCTTTGCATCTATCTGTACGCCTCTTACTTTCTCTGCGATTCTCTGAAAACAGACCTTTCTTTATCTTCTTACAGATTTTTCCCTTCTCGTTCTGCCCGTTCCCGTTCAGCCTGAGATACTCGAAGATAATCCGGCTCATGCTCTGCCGCCGTTTCAGTTCTTCCCTCTCTCAGATATCTCATTGCCAGCGTTCCGACTGCTGCCGCTCTCTGCCGATTCAAATGCGGCGGCGCAAAACGATATGGTACCTTCAATCCTTCTCTTAACAACTCTTCATAAACAGGTACTCCATCTCCAAGAAATGTTACCGCCTCTCCGAGCTGATTCAGCTGTTCTACAAGTTCGGATACTGCAACTGCTTCCTGCGGTACTACTGTCTCAAATTCCTCCTCAAAACGATAGATCCCCGTATAAACCTGATTTCTTCTTGCATCCATCATAGGGCAGATGACACCTTTGCATCCATAAAGATTATAGGCTAAACCATCCACTGTCGGAATATGAATTAGCGGTTTTCCAATGGCAAGCCCAAGCCCTTTCGCCGTAGCCGAACCGATTCTAAGTCCGGTAAAAGATCCCGGACCTCCGGAAACAGCAATTGCATCAATAGTATCCAGATCAAGTTCAATCATCTTCGCCACTTCATCAAGCATTGGCAGAAGCGTCTGCGAATGAGTTTTCTTATAATTCACTGTATATTCCGCAACAGTCTGAGTCTCTTCCACAACTGCAATCGTTGCCGTCAGCCCAGAACTATCCAACGCTAAAATACGCATGTGTTTCACTTCTTTCTATTATATTTATTGTTATTTTATGCGCATATTATATCCCAGGAAGAAAGTCTGCGTCAACGTCATCCTTCGTCACATGACTTCAACCGTAATCTTCCGGTAATCAAATCCATTTGACAGATCTTTTTCAATCACAATTTCCGTGCGCTGTTTCGGAAGTATTTCTTCAATCAGGTTCGACCACTCAATCAGCGTTACACCTTCTCCATAAAAGTAGTCTTCATAACCGATTTCTTCCATCTCTTCCACATCTCCAATCCGATATACGTCAAAATGGTAAAAAGGAAGACGCCCGTCCTCATAAACCTGCACAATTGTAAATGTCGGGCTGCTGATTGGTTCTTCTATTCCAAGTCCTTTTGCAAGTCCCTGTGTAAATACGGTTTTCCCCACGCCAAGATCTCCGATCAACGTAAACACTTGTCCGGCGTTTGCCTCTTCTCCTATTTTTCTTCCTACTTCAAATGTTTCTTCGGAACTTCTCGTCTCTATTATCATTCTGCCACCAACCTAAATTCCTTTCATCGTAAGCTGAATTCGCTTTTTCTCCAGATCTACGCTCATTACTTTCACTTCCACAATATCTCCTACGCTCACAACTTCCATTGGATGTTTTATGAATTTCTTATCGGTAATTTGCGAAATATGTACAAGCCCATCCTGATGTACCCCAATATCCACAAATACGCCAAAGTCAATTACGTTTCGGACAGTGCCTTTTAACACCATCCCCGGTGTCAGATCTTTCATTTCTAACACATCTGTGCGAAGAATCGGTTTCGGCATCTCATCTCGCGGATCTCTTGCCGGTTTCTCCAGTTCTTTTACAATATCTCTAAGCGTAATCTCTCCAACATCAAGCTCTTCAGACAATTTCCTGTAATCTTTGATCGTGCGGGATAATCCCACAAGCTTTCCTGCTGCGATATCTTCCGCTGCAAATCCTTGCTTCATAAGCAATTGTTCTGCTGCCCCATAAGATTCCGGATGTACACTTGTTCCATCAAGTGGATTCTTGCCTCCTTGAATCCGCATAAACCCAGCACACTGTTCAAACGCCTTTGGTCCAAGTTTTGCCACCTTTAAAAGCTGTTTACGGTCAGTAAAGCTTCCATTTTCTTCCCGGTATGCAACAATGTTTTTAGCAATCGTACTGCTGATTCCGGAAATATAGGACAGCAACGGGGCAGAAGCTGTGTTTAAATCTACTCCTACCCGGTTTACACAATCTTCCACAACACCAGAGAGCGCTTCACTTAGTTTTTTCTGGTTCATGTCGTGCTGATATTGTCCAACACCGATAGACTTCGGATCAATCTTTACAAGTTCTGCCAACGGATCCTGAAGCCGCCTTGCAATTGATGCTGCACTTCTTTGTCCCACATCAAAATTCGGAAATTCTTCCGTTGCAAGTTTACTTGCAGAATAGACAGAAGCCCCTGCTTCATTTACAATAACATACTGCACTTTCTCAGGAATCTCTTTTAGAAGTTCCACAATAATCTGTTCTGACTCCCTGGACGCCGTTCCATTTCCAACAGAAATTAATGTTACATGATATGTTTGAATCAATTTTTTCAATGTATCTTTTGCTGCTGCGATCTTTGCAGGTGTCGTTGGCGCGGTCGGATAAATAACTGTCGTATCCAGTACTTTTCCTGTAGCATCTACAACAGCCAACTTACATCCGGTACGAAACGCCGGATCCCATCCGAGTACTACCTGTCCAACAATTGGCGGCTGCATTAAAAGTTGCTGAAGATTCTTTCCAAACACACTGATTGCACCATCTTCTGCCTTTTCTGTTAACTCGTTCCGGATTTCCCTTTCGATTGCAGGTCCGATCAGCCGTTTATAGCTATCTCCGATTACCTCTTTTAATACAGGTGTTGTATATGGATTTGAAGAAGAAATTACTTTTTTCTCTAGATACTGCAAAATCTTCTCCTCCGGCGCTTCAATTTTAACAGTCAGCACTTTTTCTTTTTCTCCTCTGTTCAGCGCCAGAATACGATGACCCGCCAACCGACTCACTGGTTCTTCAAATTCATAGTACATTTCATACACAGAAGTCTCTTCCGGATTTTTAGCCGCCGAAATAAGTTTCCCCTGTTTCATTGTAAGATCACGAATGTAAATACGATAATTTGCTTCATCAGAAATATATTCTGCAAGAATATCCATTGCTCCATGGATAGCATCTGCCGAAGTCTTTACTTCCTTTTCTTCTGAAAGATACGCCTTTGCCGCTTCTTCCAATGGTACTTTTGTATTCTGCAGCACAATCAGTGCCGCTAATGGTTCCAAGCCTTTTTCTTTTGCAATCGTCGCTCTCGTTCTCCTCTTTGGACGATACGGCCGATATAAATCTTCTACAACAACAAGTGTCTCCGCTTCAAGAATCTGTCTCTTTAATTCATCTGTAAGTTTCCCCTGTTCCTGAATACTTCCGATGACCTGTTCCTTTTTCTCTTCCAGATTTCGAAGATAGGTAAGCCGCTCAAAGAGATTTCGAAGCTGCTCATCATTCAGTGCGCCGGTTGCCTCCTTACGATATCTGGAGATAAACGGAATCGTATTTCCTTCATCAATGAGTTTTACTGCTGCATCTATCTGCCATTGCTTTACCTGCAATTCTTCTGTCAGTTTTTGATTAATGTCCATATGTTCTTGCCTTTCCTCATAACTTTTCAATGCCTGCCAGACTCTTCTCTTCTGAGCGCATTCTCAGTTTATTATATCCCGAACTTTCTCTCTGTGCAAGACAGCAAAACAGAGCTAACTCTCTTTTCTTGTCTTTTTCCCCTGGCTATGCTATAGTTATATATCATAATATTGGAGGGTGAGAGCCATGAATAAATCTATTGATGAAAACGGACTTTCCAGACAGCAGCTGAAATCACAGCGGACTAAGGCTCGTATTTTCCAGGCTGCCAAGACTATTTTGCAAAAAAGAGGCTACGAAGCGCTCTCGATTAAAAATATATGCGAAGAAGCCGGCGTATCCAACGGTAGCTTTTATCATCATTTTCAAACAAAAGACGATCTGCTTTCCTACTATATCGAAGAACAGCCTGCTTTACCACCGGAACTTTCTTCTGCTCCCAATTCTCTTTCAGAAGCTAGAGAACAGATTATCCGCGTATACTTAAATTACGCTTCCTACTGCCGTGAACTCGGGGTCGATTTTCTCGCCAGTTACTATACGCCTAAAAATCAGGCTTTAAATCCTGAGAGCCGTACAGAACGTCCTTATCCGATTTTAACAGTCCGCTCCTATCTGGAAAAAGCTATTGCCAATCATATCCTTCCGAATACGCTGAATCTGGAAGAAGTCACAACCGATATCCGCATGCTTGTCATTGGAAATGTATTTGAATGGAGTATGCGCTCAGGAACACCGGATATCGAAGCGAATCTGAGACGTTCTATCGGGACCTATTTAGATGGACTGTTTTCTTCTATTTCTTAGCCTTAACAAACAAAAAACTGCGGCTTTCTGCCGGGAGAAATTCTCAAGCATTCCCGGTCATACGCCGCAGTTTTTATTTTGCAACACTTTTATATTACCTAGACTTCTCTGCGATAGATCACATTTCCATCCATAATTGTGTATAAAACTTTCGCGTCTGTATCAAGTCCAAGACGGCCTTTCATTACAATCACATCCGCATCTTTTCCTACTTCCAGACTTCCAAGACGGTCTTCCAGTCCAAGCTGTCTGGCTGGATTGATCGTAACCATACGCACTGCCCGCTCCTGTGATAATCCCTCGCGCACTG
>CAUCYJ010000141.1:0-6852 GCA_958446945.1 uncultured Lachnospiraceae bacterium
CTTGCTGTGCCTAATTCATAAAATCAATGTGTCCAGGATTCTGGGTACATATCATCACTGAAAGATTTTATACCATTAAAAAACTATTTTATTTTATTCATCACTCCTAAAATATTATAACCATATCCTGCCTGTGTTGCCCAACCTTTTCCCTCTGGATTTTCCTGAATTCCCAGTGTTTCTACATATGGAGAAACACCTCTTGATACATAAGAAAATCTTGGATCAACACATGGGTTATTTAAACCTTCTGTAGAAGCATATGCTTTCAAATGTTGTATTTGTGCACGCACTCCCTCTCTAACATCTTTGAACCAAGCACTATTCACAGCACCATTTATATCAGTTGCACCTAAACCACAAAAATTAAATTGTTCTATTTTTACAATGCCCCCAAATTTCAGCCACCCTGTTTCAAGCATTGCCTGAGAAAATGCAACCTCTACTTTAACTCCTTCTGCTTTTGCTTCTTCTACATAAATCTCACAAAATTTTTCAAGAGTTTCTGCTCCACCTTTCGCTAATTCTACTGATGGATATTTATTTCCTGTACTATTATACAGTCTAGCTAACTGACGCGCTGTAACATCAGATATCTCCATGATTGGTGTTGGCATGACTGTAGGAATCTCCCTCCGCCCTACATCGACTGATTTCTGTACTCCATTATCAGCTTCTACATAAATATGTATAAAGTATGTACCACTATTAAACCCAAACATAGCTGGAGAAACTAATGCTTTATATTTTCCATCAGGTTGTTTTGTTCCTACTATCCACTTCAAGTCACTTCTATCAGCTTTAGACCATACAGCAACTTTCACAGATACTATATCGGATTTTGAACTCACACCATCTATATTTACTTCATATACTCCAGTTACTGGATCTACCTCTGAAACGCTTATCTTCCCAATTGTAATATCTTCAATCGAAAATTTTTCTGTTCCTAAGTATATTTTCTGTCCATTTATCAAATAACCATATGCATCTGCGTAATAATCACCAGCTGTTTTGTGATTACTTACCAAAACCTTATATTTCCACGCTCCTGTACTATCTTGAACCGCATCATACCATCTCAAATCATCTTGTCCATTTGAGACACTCCATACCGCATATTTCACTTGACGAATGTCGCCTGCATAAGAAGCATTCGATAAACTAAGTAAAACTTCTTTATCTTTATTGTCTGTTTTAAGTGCTGTATAATTAATTTTCCCTTGCTCCACAGTCTTAGTACCGCCTAAACGTGAAATTGTTATGCCATTTCCTGTAGTAACATAAATATGTGCAATATACACTCCTGTAGAGTCTTTATGATTCTTTTTATCTACTCGAACAATATATGTTCCATCATTTTTTAATTTTGCATCATACCAAACGATATCACTTTGATCTGCTTTGGACCAAACAGGTACTCTTACCGAAACAACTCCCGATGGAGATATAATTCCATTGATAATAATATCAAAAATGCCTTTTGAAGCATCCACATCTTTAAATGTTGTTGAGCTAATAGTCGGTTCAGTCACTTTAAATGTTGTAGTCTTTAAATATTTTTCTATTCCGCCTTGCGTATATCCATATGCATCTACATAATATGAACCATATGTTTTATGATCTATAATATTTATTTCTGAGCACCACACCCCTGATGAATTTTGTATTGCATTATACCACCGCAAATCATCCTGGCCACTTTCTATACTCCAAACTGCAAACTTAACTTTAGCAATATCTCCCAAATTTCCTACATTGCTAATACTTAATTCATACTGCATTTCTGTTTTATCTTTGCTCTGTGCTTTCAAAATCATTGGTGAAACTTCAATACTTTTTGAACCGCCGATTACAGAAATTGTTATTCCATTCCCAGATTCAGCATATACATGAATATTATATATACCGGTTGCATTTTTATGATTCTTTTTATCCACTCTTACAACATATGTACCATCTGCTTGTCTCTGTGCGGAATACCAATAAATATCACTTTGATCCGCTGCACACCATACCGGAACTTTTACATTATCAATTCCTGCTGGTGAATCAACTCCATGTATAATAACATCAAAAATTCCTTTTGAAATATTCACATCTATAATTTCTATTTTCCCAATTCGTGGAGCATCCACTTTAAATTTAGATGTTTTTAAATATTTTTCTGTTCCATCAGCCATCTTAGCATATGCATCTATGTAATATTCTCCCGCTGTTTTATGATTCAAAATATCAATATCAGCTTCCCAAATTCCAGACGTATTTTGCTTTCCTGTATACCATACAAGATCATCTTGTCCTGCTTCTATACTCCAAACAGCAAATCTAACCTGATTTACTATTCCTATATTTCCAACGTTTGTAACTTGTGCTCTAAAGTTTTTTTGTGTATTGGTTGTGTCTATTACTTTTAAAAGCATTTCTGGCATAGGTATCTCTATTGTTCCTCCTATAATAGACATTGTTTTTCCACTATCGGTAGTAATATAGACATGGACATTATAAATCCCAACTGAATTTTTATGATTCTTTTTATCTACCTGCGCCTTAAAGCTACCATCAGCCTGTTTTTTTGCTGTATACCAATAAATATCGCTCTGATCTATCTTTGACCAAACTGGTATTCTTATTTCTTTAATTCCTGCTGTTTTCTCAGTTGGAGATGCTATAACATTAAATATTCCTTTATTTGGATCAACCATTTCTAACTTAATCTTTAGATCAACTTTTTCTAAAACAGTAGAAGTAGCCCATACTGGTCTTTCTACATTGGATTTATCTTTGACATAAACATGAATGATATAACTTCCATAATTATTTTTATGATTTTTAATATCTACATCAACAACAAAATTTCCATTTCCTTTATTAATTGCTGTATACCATTTCAGATCGTCCTGACCATTTTCATCACTCCAAATAGGTACCCTTATCTCTGAAACATTAGACAGCGGTGTAACTCCTGAAATTAAAACCTGAAATGTACCTGCCGCATCATTCTGATTAACTACCTTAACTTCGGATATTGTGGGAATGACCGCTTCTTTTGACAGACCATATTTATTGACAATTCCCTGAGCATCAGCCACACCTAGTTTTTTCAAATATGCCTCGCTTTTTAAATTTGCAGCGTCAACATTTCCCGTAAGAAATGCATGCTCAATTAATACTGCCGGAGTATTTAATGCCTTTGCTTCATTATGGAGAGACCAATAGTCATCCTTTATGCCATTTGGATCATGAGAACCATCTGTTGAATCTTTCGAATAAATTCCTCTGTCTTTTAATCCCAAAGCCTTTAGCTGATCCTGGATTTTTTGTGCAAGTTCCTTACTTTCCAATCCAACCTCAGCATTATAGCTCTGATTTTGATATATAACTTCTGCACCATTCGCTCCACTGCTGCCAGAAGAATTAAAATGGAAACTTACAATTACATCTGCGCCTTGTTCTACAGCTTTCTGTACTCTTTTCCGGATATCTTTTGCTGAACTATAACTTCCCGGCAATGGATTTGGACATTCAGCAGTCGTTCTCGTCATAAGAACTTTGACTCCACTATACTTTTCTAATTCTTCTTTACAATAATTGGCAACTTTTAATGTGAGTACCTCTTCAGCCAGCCCATTTGCATGAGCTCCTCCACAATGTGAATCATGTCCCGGATCCAATGCAACTACCAGTTCATCTGTCTTACCTGTACGCATCCTTGCTCCCGCTTCCGCAACTATCGGAAGCGCTGCCTGATCCATTACATTTTCAACAGCTTCTTCAACATTATCTCCGGATTCCTCAATAATAGTTCCGTTATCATCCATAGTATATGCCGTCACTTCTGGAACTACTTCTGACACTTCTGCTGAATCTGACTCTTTGTCTGTAACTTCAAACTCAGCAGCTTCATTTTCAAGAAAACGTGTCTCATATACGTTCCCTTGAACAACATACCTCACTCCAAGCAGTCGGTAGCTTTCGCCAGACACAAAATTCTCATATGATTCTGCAAATAACACTGTATTGTCAATCATATTATCTGCCTGACTCTCAAATTGTTCCTGACTTCCAACTGCCTCATAAAGTAATGTAGCAGATTCCATTCGTAACTGTTCATCAGTAAAAGCAACAACAACATTCTGTTCTTCTGCTTTTTTCAAAATCTGTTTATCTAAGTAAAGATACTCTATCTGCTGCCCTTCTGCTGTTTT
The DNA here is from genome assembly GCA_958446945.1 of uncultured Lachnospiraceae bacterium. Lineage (GTDB taxonomy): Bacteria > Bacillota > Clostridia > Lachnospirales > Lachnospiraceae > UBA9414. The sequence continues at coordinate 4,209 of CAUCYJ010000141.1, forward strand.
CGTTTCAGTGGACACGTTGTTTTCTTCTGATTCTTGGATTTGCAAATCTGCATTTTGTTCTACTTCTTCCACAACTTCTTCAGAAACATCTTCTGATGTCTGCAGTTCCGACTTTTCCGGTATTTGTTCCAAGTCTTCCTGAATCTGTCCTGAAGTATCTTTTACCGTATCTGATGCAAATACTTCTACCTCTGATATCGAAAAAAACATACACAAGATGAGCATTATACTGATTTTTTTCATAAATCGTTTCATCTTTTCCTCCTCATTATGAATCGCTGTCTCCTAATTCTCTATTATTTTATCATACATTACAGTCTACAACATCAAAAAATAGAAAATTATAAATTATTTTTCTCCAGATCTTTTTTCAACAGAGCCAATTCCTGTGATAGTTTCTTCACTCGAATAGACATTCTTGAAAGCGACATTGTCAAAGTTAAAATAATCGCCAGTGCAAACAAAAATCCAAAGAAAAAGAGCATATTTACCGGACTGGCAATTCCTATTTTTTCTGCAATCCATGCCAACAAATCTGGAAAACATGCCAAAATTATTACGCTGATTCCAACCCCTAACCAGGAAAGAGCATAACGTAACTCTAATCTCTTTTTTCGAATCATATTTAAGAGATACGCCATAGCAAATAATGCACCAAATACAACAATCAATTGGATTTTAATATTCATTATACATACCTCCCTAATATTTTCTTATTCTTTCAATCAGAATTGCCATGCTTACCTTAATCATATAATATACTGAATTTTTCATAGAGATTGATGAAACACCGCCAGAGCGTTCTTTCATAATTACTGGTATCTCTTTTACTTTTTTACCGCGATTCAGAACAGTAACTACACTTTCCGGTTCCGGGTAATCTTTTGGATAGTCCTCAGCAAACATTTCTATGATTTCTCTGTCAACCATGCGAAGTCCCGACGTCGGATCTGTAATCGTAACACCTGTTAGTATTTTTATTAAATGTGTAAAGTATTTTATACCGACGCGTCTAAGTCCGGATGACTGAAATCCCTGTTTTTCTATAAACCTGGAACCTATCACCATATTGACTTTTTCTTTTTCCATATACGCAGCCATTTCTTCCAGAAATTTCGGGTCATGCTGCCCGTCTCCATCTACCTGAACCGCAATATCATATCCATTTCTTTTGGCATAGAGATAACCTGTCTGCACAGCTCCTCCAATACCCAGATTGATCGGTAATGCAACAACATTATAACCATGCTCATGACATATTTCTAATGTATTGTCTTTGGAGCAATCATTGATAATTACATAGTCAAAATCCGGCGCTTCTCTCTTTATTGCTTCTACTGTCCCTACTATATTTTCACTCTCATTATACGCTGGTATAATAATTAGTTTTTTCATCCTTTTTCCTCAACTGCCTAATATTTACGCCATACCATCTTATTGACTACTCCAGTATAAGATTGAATTAATTTTACAACTTTTGTACTGACGTTCTCATCTACATAATTCGGTACATCTAATCCATTGTCTCCGTTTTTCACCATTTCAACTGCTGTGTCTACTGCCTGCAGCACCTGTTCTGTCGTAATACCCGCAAGAATAAAGTTTCCTTTATCCAATGCTTCCGGTCGTTCTGTAGAAGTACGGATGCAGACTGCCGGGAACGGGTAACCTTGTGAATTGAAAAAGCTTGACTCCTCCGGAAGTGTACCGCTATCTGATACTACAGCAAAAGCATTCATCTGCAGCTTATTATAATCATGGAATCCCAATGGTTCATGACATTTTACCAGCTCATGGAACTGAAAACCTCGTTGCTCAATATACTTTTTACTTCTTGGATGCATAGAATACAAAATTGGCATTTGATATTTCTCTGCCATTGCATTTACTGCATTCATTAAATTCAAAAAATTGCTCTCAGTATCGATATTCTCTTCTCGGTGAGCCGAAAGTAAAATATATTTTCCTGCTTCCAAACCAAGTTTTCCTAAAATATCAGACTGCATAATGCTGTCTAAATTAGCATGGAGCACTTCTGCCATCGGAGAGCCTGTAACATAAGTTCGTTCTTTTGCCGTTCCCTCTGAATTTAAGTATCGTCTTGCATGTTCAGAATAGCACATATTAACATCTGCTATATGATCGACAATTCTTCTATTTGTTTCTTCCGGAAGGCATTCATCAAAACAACGATTACCTGCTTCCATATGGAAAATAGGGATATGAAGACGTTTCGCAGCAATTGCTGAAAGACAGCTGTTTGTATCTCCCAAAATCAAAAGTGCATCCGGTTTCACTTCACTCATTAATTTATAACTACTTGCAATGATATTGCCGATAGTTTCTCCTAAATGCTCGCCTACCGCATTCAAATAATAATCCGGCTCACGGAGTCCTAAGTCGTCAAAAAACACCTGATTTAAACAATAATCATAATTTTGTCCGGTATGAACAAGAACTTGTTCAAAATACACATCACATTTTTTTATTACCGCTGCCAATCGAATAATCTCCGGTCTTGTTCCAACAATTGTCATTAGCTTCAACTTACTCATTATACTCTCCTCTTCTGCTATACCTGCTCAAAAAATGTATCCGGCTTCTCTTGATCAAAACATTCATTACACCACATGAATGTTACCAA
>CAUCYJ010000142.1:0-6732 GCA_958446945.1 uncultured Lachnospiraceae bacterium
AGTTCATACACATGCTCTGGATGACAGCGCTTTAATTGCTGTATAACGATTTCTGATTGTGCGACAGCCAGTTTACTCTCTCTGCTGCCGATTCTGATTATTTTTTTCATCCACTTTCTCCAAACATTTTCGTATCATTGCCGCTTTTTCAGCCACATCTCTATGATTTCTTCCATTACCGGGTCTTCCTACTACCACTTCTTCTGAAGATGCTATTGCCGGAAAATAAAAATCACACATAGATACATTGGACGCATTATTGACTAGCACATTTCTCCTTTTACAAAGACGCACAATCTTCTCATTTACTTCCAAATTATCTGTAGCTGCCAACACAAAAAAACAGTTTTCCGCCAGATCCTCTTCTTCAAAAGCTTTCTTGCGAATCCGAAGATTCCCGTTCCGGCACAGCATCTCCCAATCTTCCTGAAGATCATCCGGAATTTCTCTTGCAATTACAGTTATTTCTGTATGAAAAAATTGTAATGTCCGAACCCTGCGAAGCGCAATCTTCCCGGCACCGAACACTACAATTTTCTTTCCCTCAAGATTTATAAACAGCGGAAAATACGGTGTTTCCTGCATCTATTCTCCCTCCACAAGTGTAAAACTATCACCTGCAGAAATAATTCCTCCGTGGAGCACAACACAAAATACGCCTTCCCTTGGCATAATGCAGTCTCCCATCTTCTGAAAAATCTCGCAGCCATGGTGACATTCTTTCCCAATCTGGGTCATCTCAAGAAGAACCTCATTGCATTGAAAGCGGCTTCCGATTGGAAGATTTTTAAAATCATACCCTTCCACAACAATGTTTTCTCCAAATGCGCCAAACTCAACTTCTGCACCTCTATTTCGAAATTCTTCTATCTTTTCATAGGATAATAAACTGACCTGGCGATGCCATTTTCCTGCATGGGCATCTCCTTTTATCCCCCAATCCTCAAGAAATTCTGCTGTCTTTTTGTCCTGCTTTTGTGTTCCTTTTTCTTTACTGATACAAACTGCTTTTACGATTCCCATCTCTATACTCCATTTTTCTAGCCGCCAATCTTCGCCATAGCAGCTGATTGAATATTCTCTTGTTGAAAATGATGCTCTTTCGGCTTCTGTCGTATTCCTTTTATAAGGAGATCCAAAAGTTCCTCGTCAGTACACCCTTTTCTCAGGTAATACTTTAGATCCATTCCATTCTGCGACTGAAGACAAAGTCTTAGTTTTCCTTCCGAAGTCAGGCGAATACGATTACATCTGTCACAAAATTTGTGACTGACAGCGCTGATAAAACCTATCTTACCGCAAAATCCGGAAAAACTATAATACACTCCTGGCCCATATCCAAGAATCTTTTCATATCGTTCCATCTTACCATAAACCTGTTCCAGTACTGCTGCAACCATCTGCTGCTGACTTTCTTTGCAGATTTCATTAACCGACAGCGGCATTCTCTCAATAAATCTGACATGCACTGGCGCTCGTTTCGCAATCGCTGCTAACGCCACTGCCGTATGCTGCCAGTTTGTTTCTTCCAATACACTATTTATTTTAACAGAAATGTTTGGATATGCAAGAACAGTTTGAATTCCTCTAAGTACATCTTCCACATGCCCAATGCGTGTAATACGGTGGTAAGCTTCTCCGTCAAGTGTATCAAGACTGATATTGATTCCATCAATTCCTGCTTCTGCCAAATCGCTAATATAGCGAGGGAGCAAAATGCCGTTTGTTGTCAATGTAACTGTCTGAATTCCCGGAAGCTTTTTCAGTTCTTTTATAAGCCCTGCCACACCTTCTCGCACAAGAGGCTCACCCCCTGTAATCTTAATATGGCAGATTCCAAGAACAGCCGCCTGCTTTACAATCCGAATGATTTCCTCATAGCTTAAAATCTCTTCATGAGGTGTCCAACAAATTCCGCTTTCCGGCATACAATATGTACAGCGCAGATTACATCTGTCTGTCACTGAAATTCTAAGATAATCAATTATTCTCCCGTGCTGATCCTTCATTTATGTCTTCCTTTCCAGCTTCTCCTGTTCTCGGAAATACAAAATCCCCGCTTTTTCCTCCGGTTTTTGTTTCAAGATGGATCTCAGAAATTACCATTGCCTTATCAATAGCTTTACACATATCATAAATTGTTAAAAGCGCTACGCTGACTCCTGTCAGCGCTTCCATCTCTACACCTGTTCTGCCATGCATTTTCACAGTACAGACCGCTTTGATGATTCCTCTCGTTTCCTCTATTTCAAAATCCACCTTGCTCTTATCAATTAGCAGCGTATGACACATCGGAATTAATTCTGACGTCCGCTTTACTGCCATAATTCCGGCAATTCTGGCAACTCCAAGTACATCTCCTTTTTTCGATGTTCCGTCTTTTATTGCAGCGATAATCCCCTGACTCACATGTATTTCTCCCGATGCCGTTGCTGTCCGTTCGGTAATATCTTTGCTGCCTACATCTACCATAACAGCATTCCCTTTCTGATCAAAATGTGTCAGTCTTCCTTCCATCTGTCTTTCCTTTCTCTATTTTGCTCAAATTTTCCTCTCAGAATTGCTTCCAACACACCTCCGCCGACGGCTCTGGCTTTGTCGGATACTGTATAACAGTGGCGCAGTGTACATCCGGCATCTATATCTCCACATTTCATCCCTCTTCTTACATACATACCACAATCCGGAAGCATTCCTCTTATCATTCCACCCATCTTTGCCTGGATAGGTACTCCTCCTGATATTGCCACCACATCTCCTTTTTTGACAAGATCTCCAATGTGCATCTTCGGATAGAAAATACCGTTTACTTCCGCTCTAATCAGACGTTCTTTTGAATAGCCTCTCACTTCTCCCGGAATGCCGGTGTTCGGAAGGGCGCTTCCTTTTGTAATAACGCGTCCAAGATCATGTCCTCGTTTTGTTTCCACCACATAATGACAATCATCGCCTGCAGTAAATCCCGGTCCGACTCCAATTACAATCGGCGCATCTGTGATACGAGTACCAAGATTTTTTTTTGCAAGAATCGCATCTACGATTACATCCGGACAATACTTTTCTACAAGTTTTGCTTCCGGATCGATAATCACCGGAATCTCCCCCAAGCTAAATACCTCTTCTACAGCTTCTTTTCCAGGGGCCACTACTCTAGCCGTAATCCCTTCTAAAACCGCCTTTTTGTCTTCCTCGTACACTGCTCTTGAAAACGCCGCCTGATGCCGGACAGCGGTCGGCTTTGGGAGCTCTGTCATAATTACTTGAAATCCGCACGAAAATAATCGGACTGCAATTCCACTTGCAAGATCTCCCGCACCTTTTATCAATATCCTCATTTCCTTTTCTTCCCTTTCACACATTTGTTTCGATTATATCATGCCGCGATAAAAAAGTCATTCGATAAGAAAAAATTCATATTCTGAATATTTTTTATTGAGAATTCCTTTCAAAAGTGCTATCATGATAACTAAGATGAACAAGATTAAAGGAGGATTTTTATCATGTTAAAAGTAATCAGTACAGACAAAGCTCCGGCAGCAATCGGACCATATTCTCAGGCAATGGTATTCGGAAACCTTATGATTTCTTCCGGACAGATTCCGATCGATCCGGCTACAGGCGAAATTGCCGGTACAACGATCGATGAGCAGGCTGAACAGGTCATGAAAAATATCGAAGCAGTTCTTGAAGAAGCAGGCGCAAAATTCACAGATGTTATGAAAACAACTTGTTTCCTCGCTGATATGGGTGATTTTGCAGCATTTAACGAAATTTACGGCAAATACTTCACAGGCAAACCGGCTCGTTCTTGCGTTGCTGTAAAAACACTTCCAAAGAATGTTCTCTGCGAAGTAGAGGTTATTGTAGCTTTAGCATAGCATTATTCTGAACGTATCAAAAAAGTACTGTGTTCTGATTCACAGTACTTTTTCTTTGCTCTGATAAAGTTGAAAAACAAATTTAATCTGCCTTTGTTAATTTTAATCCAACACAGCTTCTACACGTTCAAATAATACACGGACATTTCCTCCGCAGACCATTCCGGCTTCTGCTGCTTGTGAAGAAAGATCATAATGTCTCACATCTAGTTCTTCCTTTTCTTTCAAAAGTTTCCGCGCGTGTTTCTGTGCCAAATATTCTACTGCACCCCCGCCAATTGTTCCGGCACAGCTTCCATCCTGACAAACAAGCAGTCTTGAGCCGACTCCTCGCGGTGCAGAACCTTTTTTCTCAATTAATGTCACCATCATCATTGCTTCTTTTTTCGTTTTTAACCATTCTAATATCTCCGAAACGACTGTTGTCTGCTGAACGCTGACCCGTTCCTGAATTAGTTCCGCAGTAATACTTACCGCAATTTCTTCCGGTGTCTGAGCTCCAATATCTAACCCAATCGGAGCATGTATTTCACTTAATACTTCCTCTGTAAATCCATCTTCCAACAATCTTTTTCTCGTAAATGCTACTTTACTGCTACTTCCGATCATCCCGACATAGGAATAGGTTCTTCCCAACACTTCGCGCAGACATACATAATCGTTTTCATGCCCTCTTGTGACAATTACATATGAAGCATACTCCGGCAACAATTCTTTTTCAAATACTTGCAGAAATGGTAAACAGATCAACTGATCTGCCTCCGGAAAACGTTCCTGAGACGCAAAATCCGGTCGGTCATCTACTACAATAATCCTGTAACCGATCATTTTTCCAAGCTTAGCAAGAAAAAGAGCGATATGCCCTCCTCCAAGAATTACAAGCACCGGTATATTGCGAAGTATCTCGCGATAACTTGTCTTATCCGGTAACTGTACCTGCCTGCATACACAGCAATGTTCCTGCAGATGCGCCGCCATCTTCCGGTAATCATTTTCCCGAACTTCGGTTTCTCCCGAAATTGTTAATTTGTTCTCGCACATTCTCCTGTCTCTCCTGTCATAATCTGAATTCCATGGATAAGCTCCGGCAAAATATACTCTAAACACTCTCTGACAGCTTTCGGACTGCCTGGAAGATTAATAATCAATGTCTGTTTGCGAATTCCTGCCTGTGCTCTGCTTAACATAGCTCGTTTTGTAAACTGCATACTGTAATAACGCATTGCCTCCGGAATACCCGGAACCAGCTTCTCTGCCACATCTTCTGTCGCCTCCGGTGTTACATCACTTGGCGCAAATCCAGTTCCTCCCGTTGTCAAAAGTAATTCAGCCAATCCTTCATCCGCAATTCGGCGCATTTCTTCTCCCAGCATATTTCTGTCATCCGGTAAAATCTTTGCAGAAACTACCTGAAATCCAGCTTCCATCAATAATTTTTTAATCTCCGGACCACTTAAATCTTCCCGGAGGTTCTGATATCCTTTCGTACTTGCTGTAATAATCGCTGCACGCATAGCGCTTCACTCCATTTCTTCACACAAAATTATTCCCTGCTCTGCCCAGTTTTGTTTCTCTTTCGGCCACCAATCTTTTGGACAGCGGTTCAATACCGACACAAAAGCGCCAGATACATTTTTCTTAAGTCCTCTGCTACTTGTCATAATCAAAAACAAGTCATCTTCTGTTAAAAGTTCTTCTTCCGTTTTTCCCAAAAATTCTTTCACAAGTTCAAATCGGTGTGCCATTCCTACTTTCTGCCCGATTGCCATCCAACTCGTCAATCCGATTACTAAGTCTGTTCCCTTTGGAATCACCGGCTCATGTTCTGCCGGCATCTTCACAAAACGTTCTTTTGCTCCATCTGCCTCCAAAAGAAGAAGCATCTCCCATTTCCTAAGTTCTTCCAGCACCTCTTCCGGCAGACTTTTTATCTTTCCATCTTCTGCCTTTCTCCCCACTGTCCAAACCGCCGGAGTTTCTATACATTTTTTCAAATTTTTGATCTGAACTTCTGCCTCCGATTCCTCCCGCCATATAAAACAGTGTTCTTTTGTTTCTCTCATATGAGTAGTTGTACTGACAAGTACCGCCTTTCCTTCTGCTCGCAACGCTTCTGCCAATCTATAAGCAAATGTTGTTTTCCCACCGGCACCGACAAGCGCAACCGTTGCTTTTGTAACTTCTGGCAATCCGGTATGCTGCAGAAATTCTCTCATATCACCTCGTTCTCTATAGCAGGAAAACTGTGTACTTTGCTGAGGCATACATTTGTTTTTTTGAAATTGCCACATCGCTTCCGGGATACGAAAATACAAATTTTTTTTCTGATCTTTTCCTATATTTTGAAGGAAGTTCAGCGCTTCTTTACAATCGATATCTTCCAGTTCCAATGAGGAGACCACTTCCCACTGACAAAGATCTTCCAAGTGTCTGTTAATGACCTTCTTGCCTCCCTGATCCTTCATCAATGTCTTTAATTCACTCACATAAGCTGTCCCAAATACAGCTGGATTTCCAAGTCTTCCGTCTTTAGAGAGACATCCAAGTCCCTTGTTACTTTTCCGGTAAGCCTCCAGTAATCCTTCAATCGTTTCCGCCTGCACATAAGGCTGATCGCAGACACCAAATAAAATCGCATCTTCTTTCCTAAGAGCGCCGATTTCTTCCAGACATTCGATTCCAAGCCGGATAGAATGGGCAATCCCATCTTCCGGCTTGTCATTTTTTACACATTGGTATCCGCGTTCTTCCATTTGTTCAAGAATTTCCTTATATTGGCTTACAATACAGTGTACTCCATCACAGCTTTTCACTTTCTTTAATGTATCCGGAAGAAACTGGTAGAGCGGTTTCC
>CAUCYJ010000143.1:0-6668 GCA_958446945.1 uncultured Lachnospiraceae bacterium
ATATGTTAGAGGCTGGCATGGGATTGTATATTGTCTCTCGGACAAAAGGCAGCGATTTCAATCCACGTACCCACGAAGGGTACGACGCATCCGTCAATGCTGAGTATTTATGAAAGGAATTTCAATCCACGTACCCACGAAGGGTACGACAGCAAAAATATACAATAATATTCCCTCTTTCTTGTTAATTTTTATCTACTTTCCCATTTTTTCTTATCAAAATATCAAATCCACCCTCTTTAAAAACAATTACTGGTATTTTTTCCAGTGCGAATCCCTCTGCATTTTCTTGTCTGCTTCTTATTCGCACCTTCAAAATACCCAAGTACAGCATCTATCTGCTTTCCTTTATGAACTCTGGCAAACATCTCAACTCTTACATTAAGTCAATAATTTCAGGCACAACACCACCTGGGAGTTCCTCTACCGTAATCAAATAGTCATCAAAACTCCGTGGTTTCTCCCCCGGATTTTTTTCTGATATTTTCAAAGAGCGGTGTACTTTTGCCGTCGATACACTTGGAGTTTTGCAATTATGTCTCCACCAATATAATCTGCAGACCTCCATACTTCCTTCTGGTCTTGCAGAAGAACTGTCATTTTCAAAGAGTGTACACAATGCATGCTTTATTTTTTCTGCATCTTCATCTGAAAATCCCGTCTTCTCAGCCAGCTGGCAATTAATGCTTCCTTTTATTTCATACAAAGCAAATTCAATACGGTGTTTCATTCCCATTGTGTCAGAACTTTTCCCTTCTTTGCTCTCACTATTTACACTCTTAGTAATCTGCATGCTGACAATGTCAACAGGTGACAGACTCACCGCTTGATGGATGGAAACCGGGCCACGCACACCTACTGATACTGTATCTCCTTTAAACGCAAATACCTGCCCGAAACTTCTCACATCAATCCACTCTGCACATGCCGCTTTTGCATATTCATCACGATTTGTTTTTTTACCGGAAGCGATCTTTTTTAGCATCCCACAACTATCTGCACGACTTTTCAGACTATCACAGTTGTCATCACACCGATCATCTGACTGTACAAAGATTTTTTCTCCCATATCCTGCAGTCTGTTCCTAAGTTTTCTCTTAATACAAACATCAGATATCTCTCCATATCCATCATAATTATCTCTTGGTCGATTCCCATTCAGCGGATCCCCGTTAGGATTTGCATTCGTCACAGTTACAAGTAACGCAAAATCAATTTTATTAGACAAACTACTCATTATTTTTCCTCCTATGATACACTCTTTTTTGATGACATATTTTTCAGTTGGCAATGATATCCCAACAGAAACAATGGTTTTAACTTTGAATTATTTTCAAAATCAGCTATCGTAAACTGATTTTCTATTTCACTGATCAAATTTTCATAATATTGTTTCTGTGTATATGGCATTCCATTTAAATATGGAATCAGACGTTTATAAATAATCCCCCATATCTGATATGGTCTGTTTGAAAATGCTTCAAAATAACGGCTCGCATTTGTTGTCCTTGCCTCTTCTTTTTTATATGTAACTCGTTCTGCTATTTCCGCCACCGCAAGCAACCGGCCATACAGATAATCGCGATCTGCGCATTCATAATCTAATGCCATTTCATATTCCTCCTTTTCTCCTCTGGCTTTTTTCTCTTCAATCATCAGCTTTCGTATCATTCCACACGCTGCTTCCAACACTTTCCGCCAATTATAACAATTCTGGTATGCAGTTGGTTTACAAGCTTTATGAAACAAATTTCTTACAATCTCTTTTGGAATCCTTCTTCCAGCTATCACACACGGAATCAACTTCAAGATCGCCTGGTTCCGCACTTCCTGCTTACATTTTATAAAATCTCCCTGCTCTGTTCCATATGCATAATCAGCTATTTCATAAAGCGAAAAGGACCGAATCTCATTTTTCCTTGCTTTCCCTGAAAAACAATTCCATGCCGTCTCAAAATGCCAGCGTTCTACATTCTGATAAAATTCAGAAATTCCTAATTCCTCATACATTCCGATAGATACTCTTCCTGTTGTCGCCGCATCCAACACCATAATCATTGCCTTTTCTCTATGATCTATCTGACTTTTGATTTCGTTCTGCTTTTTTGCTCCCCAGACAGCCTTTCTCAAACGTTCCCTATAAAGAGGCATGGTATCTGATACCAGTGTGGATTTTATATCATCGGACTCGTTCTCCTCCAACATGTCCCATTCATCTTCCAGATCATCTTCTGGATTTCCGATAATATCCGGCAATGTCTGCATATTACTTGCCCAGGTTAAAACTATCATCGGCCCGATCGCAATTCCCTGTTTTTCAATCAGCCACTTGAGCGCATTATGCATTTTCTGCGAAAACTCATACCCTACAGATAATGCCTGTTCTTTTGAATCGAATCTTCCACGATAAGAAAATCCCCTTTCGTCATTTGAAGAAATCAACTTTGCCTTATCCCCTGCATTTCGTATTTTGGAAGGATGTTTATACGTGCATGAAGTATTCTTTCCCGTTGCATAACAAAGCTGAAGTCTGTCCTGATTTTCCGACTGATACAAAATAAAACTTTCATAAAGAGAAAAATCCTTCCATGTCCTACTTTCTCTCCCAAGCACATCTTTATAATTTACACGAAATCTTACAAAAACTTCTTCCTGACTGATACCGAGAATTTTATTGTTCTGACTCAGTTTTCCTGTTTTTTCATCAATCTTCAGGCATCTCCCTCCTATCAGATCATGCATCAGTCTCCTCTTACACAAATATATGTATACCGCCTTGACTGCCGGATGACTGTTTTGTGAATCATTCCATTTTCTCAACTGGTCCAGATACGCCTGATAATATTTCTCATTTTCTGTATGTTTTCCAGATACAAATTCCTTATAATCTCCGGCAATATATATCAGCTTGTCTGCAAATGGATGCGGTGTAATTCCCGAACTGCGCGCCCCAGAATCTTCTGTTACCGGGATTACTGTAACAGAATCCTTTTTATCCATAACAGGAACTGCCGAATAAAATTCCCCATCTTCCGACAAGGTTACCTCGACTTGTGCATTCACTGTAGAATGATAAATAGGAAGCAGCAATACCTTTTCATCATCTTTTCCCCAATTATTTTCGTACACTTGATACAACTCATTCGGCCAGCTCAATTTTCTCCTCCTTCCTAAACTCTCTGATCCCACTAAAGTTCTTTTCACTACCAAAAATTTTTATTGGCATCTCTTTTATATGCCGTTTCATTACACATTCTTCCGGACTGATAAATTGAATCACTCCATCTTCCATAACCGGATTCCACAATCTCACTGTCATTTTCCCTTTGTCCTCTGAAAGCTTTGCCTCATCTGCATAGGTAATTCCGTGGTACATAATACCATAGGAAATTGCCCCACTTTCATCATAATAACCTTTTCCTTCCCCAAAACGACACGGTTCTACATAGCCCTGACACTCTCTCGTCCCAAGAAAGATATCTCTTCTTCCTCCTCGTTCGATCATACGCTGCGCAATGCTCAAATACTTTTTTGCATTCCTATCCTGTTTTAGCTCCGGACGATTCATATTCCACTCAAAATGCGCTTTGACCTGATAGCAAACATCACTTAAATAAGTGTAATAAGCAAGTTCATTTCCACCTCCGTATTTAATTGGCCGCATCCCTTTGCGCACTGTTTGAATTTTATTCACAACACGGACACTGTCGATTCTCCATTCTATCGTCGGTTTCCAGAAAACACTGCTTAAAATTCCTTTTAAAGCTTCGTATGTCGGAATCGGATAGGACATCTTTTCCCCACCTGGCCGTGTCAATATATCCGAAAACAGTGCGTACTCTCCATATACCTGAAATTCAACTCTGTTCCCGTAAAGTTCTCTGTTCATATCTGCCTCTTCCTTTCTTCGTTCTTTTTAAAGATCAGTAAATCCATGTACCCCGTTTCAACGTTACCCCCACATTCTGATCATAATAACCCTCCTCAAGCAGCCAAACTCCACATTGTAGCAGTTCCAATGCTTTTTCTTTCTCCAGTATCCTTTTCGTTTTCTCAGAAAGACCAACTGTATATTTCTGTGCCTGTCTTAAAATTTTAGTAATCTCAGAATTACTTGTTTCTGTTCTTAGCTGTACCATCAACTCTTTCGCTTCTTCATTATAAGGTACTATTACAGAAGTTGTCGGTACATCTATCATCTTAAACAGTTCTCCCGTTGTCTTAAATGCCTGTACCCGATAACTCTTCTTCCCACAATTTCTATACGCATTCATCGACAGTAAATTCACCAGATCTGTTTCCATCCCTGCATCTTCCACATTGTACATCAGATTTTCTTTACACTCCTTATAATATTTTTGAAAATATAGCTGCATTGCCTCCACCGATGCCAGATCCTCATAAGCCTTACTCTCAATTATCTGTCGTGATACATCCTGCGCTGTCTTTATCGATTTAAGCGCGTAAATCTCCTCTTCACATACATTTAAAAGATAAACCGGGCAACATTCACCATCTTTTCCTTCTCTATTGCAGCGGCCTGCTGCCTGCACCACATTATCCATCCCTGCAAGTGAACGTATCACACAGCGGAATGATATATCAATTCCCGCCTCTATCAGCTGTGTAGTTACACAAATAACCTTGTCTTTTTTCAGTTTTTCCTTCAAATCCTTTATCAAACTTCTCCTATGTTCCGGACACATATCCGCGCTAAGATGTACAAGGATCATCTCAGAATCCTTTTGCTTACAGAGTTCCTGATAAACTTGAAGAGCTGCTGCTCTCGTATTCACCACAAACAACACCGTTCCTTCTGTACGGTATTTTTCCATACAAAATCTTGCTGCTTCTACATATGTGTAGCCAAATTTTCGCAATGCAGATATAATTTCGTTTCTCTTAAGTGCCTGAAAATCACCTGAATAATCGCCTGTCATGCTGTATTCCTTACTATCTGTGATCCGCAGTGGATACTTTACTTTCTCTAAATCAGGCTGTGTTGCAGAACACAATACAACAGCTGACTTCCCGATTGTTGATATAAAATTCACTCCCATATTAAACAGACATACACATTCTGCTGGTATCGACTGCACTTCATCAATAATAATTACTGAATTGCATAATCGGTGCATTCTCCGCACCGAATCCATTCGATCCGAGAAAAATGTATTCATAAATTGAACCAGTGTAGTTGCTATTATCGGCATATCCCATTTATCTGCTCTCAGTTCATACTCTGCCATTTCCTCCTCTGTTTTAAACGATGCAATCATATCAGAGTGATGCTCCAACACATACTCTTCTCCAACAATTCTCTTCCACTCTTCACAGTTCTGCTCCAAAATTGTCCGGAAAGGCGCTATATAAAATATCCTTTCTTTCCCATGCTTCTTGCAGTAATGAATCGCAAAACGCAAAGCGGATATCGTCTTTCCACCTCCAGTTGGAACGATCATCCTGCAAATCTCTGTTTCCCGTTCTGCATAGCATTTGCAACGTTCCGAAATATCACACCGCAATTTTGAAAGCGGATCCTTTCGCTCACGAAACTCCCCGCATTTCTCTTCCACTTTCTCGCTAAGCACCTCCCAGATGTTCTCCTCAAACACAGCCTCTGTTCCTTTTCCTTCCTGAAAATCAGCAGTATTTGTCCGGTCTGCATCCACAAGCACCGACTGCATCAGCCGTTCAAACTGTCCCATGTAAAATGCGAATGTAGTTGTGTCTTTCCCTATTTGAGCAACTTTTCCCCTAATCACCATATACTCTTCTTTCACGGCATAAAGCAGATTTAACCATTCTTGTTCTGACAACATTTCAATCAAATTACTCCGTATTTCTTCATACCGTTCATCCTTTGAAATCCTCTCTCGAAAATAGTCATTTCCATCTTTATCAATCCAGTCATGTAATCCATGATGTGAAATAACCGTATGTGAAATATATCTGGCCACTTCTACCATCCTTGGGTCCCCGGTCTTTTTCGCAAGCTCCATCAAATACCTTGCTCCAGCGTAACAGTGATCTATCATTCCTCGTGTAAAATTGTTTTTCTCCAGAATATAATCATTAAAATCTCTGCATAGCTTCCCCGCATCATGGATCATTCCCTGCATCCTTGCAATAACCGGAGTATCTATTTTTTCGGCATACCTTTCTCCTAAATCTGCTGTTCCCCTGCTGTGCTCAAACACAGTCTGTATCTCTACTCTTCCATTCACTTCTCGTTTATGTGCTGTAAATATGTTCATGACTCTCACATCCTTTACTGCTAATATAGCATGCTTTGCTTCCGTCGTCAATATATATTATTTTCTTGCGAATACAATTTTTTCTTCAAATCTATTCCTTATAATTGCAAGTAAAATTATAGGAAGTAATTTGACATATATCATTTTTTTTATTAAAATATAAAAGTTCTGTTCAGTCTTTTGACTGTGGATTGAAATGCAAGAAAATATTATTTTGAAACAAGCAAGGAGCCGTCTCATGTATGGTGAATGAAAAAATGGATTCGACCATAGCTGTTACGGCTCCTTGTCTTTCTTCCAACAACACAAAATTTCACTATTTTTATTACATTCTATTCCGGCAAGCTCTCCTCCACACACAATGCCCCATATCCCACCTGCGGATTTGGATATTCTGTAAATCCTGGCAAT
>CAUCYJ010000144.1:0-6646 GCA_958446945.1 uncultured Lachnospiraceae bacterium
TACTGCGATCTCACCGCCGTCTTCTACTGTAAAATCCCATTCCCGAATCAGTCCGATCCGCTCTTTCTGCCGTACTACTGCCCGCAGTGTAACCGCTTTCTCCTGACACGCAGCCAGCAGCTCATATCTGCGCACATTTTTGTCTTCCTCCCGGATTTCTTCCAACAAGTTCAGCCGGATGGAAAACCATGCGGCATCTGCAGCATCATCTCCCGCTTCTATTTGAAGATCATCCTGCTTTACAAGAGCCATATAGGCTGTTGTGATGACTCTCGTGCGTGGATCGCGGTTCATCTTCCCATAAGTGGCGAACTGTTCCATCGAAAGTCCTGTCACATTTGTTTCTTCTTCCAGCTCTCGCTTCGCTGTCACATCCAGATCTTCTCTCATATTTGCAAATCCTCCCGGAAGCGCCCAATAACCGATAGAAGGGTGATTCCCCCGGCGGATCAAAAGCAGTTTCCATCCCGGAAAATCTTTTCTTAAATCTTCTTCTTTTTTATAAGAAAAGATGACTGCATCTGTTGTGCAGCTTGGCGTCTCATATCTGGCAGGATCATACTGCTCCAGAAATTCCTCCAGTGTCTTTCCCTCTGCATTTTTTTGCCCCGTTCCTAAAAACGGGGCAACATTTTCTAAAAATCTACTCATTATTCTTCTGCCTGACGGTTCGCAATCTCTTTCTCTTGTACATCTGACGGAGCCTGTTCATAGCGAACAAATTCATACTCATAAGAACCGCGTCCTGCTGTCATAGAGCGAAGCACTGTACAGTAACCGAACACACCTGTCATCGGGATCTCAGCTTCAATTACCTGTTTGCCGTTACCGACCGGATTCATTCCCATAACACGACCGCGGCGCTTATTCAGATCACCCATGACATCACCTGTGTTCTCATCAGGAACTGTTACTTTTAAGTTGGCGATCGGCTCTAATAATACTGGGGATGCCTCCAGAATTCCTTTCTTAAATGCCTGAATTGTAGCTGTCTTAAATGCCATCTCTGAGGAATCTACCGGATGATAAGAACCATCGTACAGCACTGCTTTCACACCAACAACCGGATAACCAGCCAACGGTCCTTTCACAACAGATTCCTGAAGTCCTTTCTCAACTGCCGGGAAATAGTTCTTCGGAACAGCTCCTCCTACAACTTCTTCTTCAAATACATACGGTGTTTCCAAATCTCCTGAAGGCTCAAAGCGCATCTTTACATGTCCATACTGTCCATGACCTCCGGACTGTTTTTTATATTTAGAATCTACATCTGATTTCTTACGAATTGTCTCACGGAATGCAACCTTTGGTGTTTCCAATGTCACATCCACTTTATATCTGGAAGCAAGTTTGCTCACTGCAATCTCAAGATGCTGATCTCCCATACCATAGAGCAGTGACTGACGATTCTCGCTGTCATTGACTGCTTTCAATGTTACATCTTCTGCCATCATCTTAGAAAGCGCCTGAGAAACTTTGTCCTCATCCCCTTTTGTCTTAACAACATATTTCATATATGTATACGGAACAGAGTATTCTGTCTTTCCGTACATAATCTGCGTTGATTTTGTAGAAAGTGTATCTCCTGTCTTAGTAGATGCCAGTTTTGCGATAGCTCCGATATCACCTGCATGAAGTTCAGATACTTCAATCGGCTTATTACCGCTCATCACATATAGCTTTCCGAGCTTCTCATCTGCATCTGCTGACGCATTGTAAAGCGTATCTTCTCCTTTTAATACTCCGGAACATACTTTAATAAAGGAATACTTTCCAATAAACGGATCCACCATTGTCTTAAATACATATGCACTCTTTGATTTTGCGAAATCATAGTTCGCTTCAAAAATCTCATTCGTTGTGCGCTTAATACCTGCACATTCTCTCTTATCCGGACTCGGGAAAAATCTTACAATATCAGATAGTAAGTTTGCAACACCCTGAGCCTCAAGATTTGATCCCATACCAACCGGAACAATGCTTCCATCCATAACATTGGAACGAAGCGCAGCTCTTACTTCTTCTGTAGAGAATTCTTCGCCATTGAAATAGCGTTCCATAAATTCTTCACTCGTTTCAGCTACTGCTTCCAATAATTTCTCGCGGTATTTCTCCACATACGGAACGATATAATCCGGCATCTCACACTCTTCACGCTCTGCAATTCCGGTAAATCTTCTTGCCGCATTTTTAATAATATTGACATATCCTACAAGTTTTTCATTCTCACGGAACGGAACAGCTCTCGGGGCAATTACCTTTCCGTATTTCGCTGTCAATTCTTCCACTACTTCACGGAAACTTGCATCATCAACATCCATCTCCGTTACATAGATCATACGCGGTAAATGATATTTCTCACAGAGTTCCCACGCCTTCTCTGTTCCAACCTGCACGCCGGCTTTACCGGATACAACAATGATTGCTGCATCTGCAGCACTGACTGCTTCTTCTACTTCTCCGACAAAGTCAAAATATCCAGGAGCATCGAGAATATTGATCTTTGCTTTCTCCCACTCCAGGGGAATCAAACTTGTGCTGATAGAAAATTCGCGTTTCTGTTCCTCTTTATCAAAATCACTGACAGTATTGTGGTCTGTAATTTTACCCATGCGGTTTGTCGCTCCGGATACATACAGCATTGCCTCAACAAGACTTGTTTTACCGCTTCCGCCATGTCCTAAAAGTACCACGTTTCTGATCTCATCGGTTCTATACACTTTCATAATTCACGCTGCCTCCTTGCATGTCATCTTAATAGCTATATTGTACTAAATTTTTTATGATTTTACAACTATTTTATGAAAAATATACAATTTTTCTTTTACACTTTCTCACTTTAAAGTGGCGTTGCATTGACAAATGCAGCAAAATACAATAAAATAACAGTACATAGCTTAATTCCGGCATCTGAAAGAAACGATTCTCACACAATCTGGAAAAGATGTCCGGAAAACGGCGCACAAAGAAAGGACTCAACACCTATGACACTTAACAAAATCGGATTTATCGGACTTGGCCTGATCGGCGGCTCCATCGCCAAAGCAGTCCGGCAATACTATCCTGACTGTGAAATTACAGCCTTTGACAAAAGCAAAGAGACGCTGGCGCTGGCGCTGCAGGAAAATGTCATAACAGCATCCTGCAGTACGATAGACGACAGTTTCCGGGGATGTGACTTTGTATTTCTCTGTACTCCGGTTTCTTATAATAATGCATATTTAAAACAAATCTGCCGATATCTTGATGAAAATACACTCCTTACAGATGTCGGCAGTGTAAAAACTTCTATCCATGAAGAAGTGAAGGCCCTCGGACTTGACAGACAGTTTATCGGTGGTCATCCAATGGCCGGCTCCGAAAAAAGCGGTTACAGCAACTCCAAGGCGTTCCTTATTGAAAATGCCTACTATGTCATCACTCCTTCTGACACGGTACCGGAAGAGCGGATTCAGACCTTTCAGGAGCTGATTTTATCCTTACGGGCAATTCCGATCCGGCTCAATTACCGGCAGCATGATCAAATTACCGGAATGATCAGCCATCTTCCCCATATTATTGCATCTGGCCTTGTAAATTTCGTAAAGGAACAGGATGACAGCAATCAGCTTATGAAAATGCTTGCTGCAGGAGGATTTAAAGATATTACAAGGATTGCTTCTTCCTCTCCAACAATGTGGGAGCATATCTGTCTTCTGAATCAGGAATATCTTTCCGAAATTCTTTCCGAATACATTGCTTCCCTTGAGAAAATAAAAGCACTTGTAGATACATCTGATGCAGATAGACTCCATTCTTTTTTTGCCGAAGCAAGAGAATACCGCAATTCCATGCCGGAACTTTCTGCCGGACCTATTAAGAAATCTTTCTCAATCTATTGTGACCTGATCGACGAAGCCGGAGGAATTGCTGCCATTGCAACCATTCTTTCTGCATCCAGTATCAGTATTAAGAACATTGGTATTCTGCATAACCGGGAATTTGAAGACGGAGTCCTGCATATTGAATTTTACGACGAGGCAGCATCAGATCATGCCGCTGCCCTGCTGGAGAAATATCATTATATTATATACAGACGTTAAAGGAGGACACACTGATGAAGTTTCATCCGATTTCTCATCTGTCCGGTACCGTAACGGTTCCGGGCGACAAATCCATTTCCCACCGTGCTGTTATGTTCGGCTCACTTGCACAGGGAAATACAACAATTACAAATTTTCTGCCAGGTGCTGACTGCCGCTCTACCATCCAGTGTTTTCGCAGTATGGGAATCGAAATCGAGCATAGCGGTACCAATGTAACCGTTCATGGACAGGGATTGCATAGGCTGCGAAAGCCGGAAACGCTGCTGGATGTCGGTAACAGCGGAACAACTACCCGTCTTCTGTCCGGAATTTTGGCAGGACAGAAATTTTCTTCTGTTCTTTCCGGCGACCATTCTCTGAACAGCCGTCCCATGGGACGAATCATACGTCCGCTTTCAGAGATGGGAGCTTCTATTAAGAGCCTGAAAGGAAATGGGTGCGCCCCTCTTCAGATTGATCCGGGAACACTTCACGGAATTCACTATCTTTCTCCCGTTTCTTCTGCTCAGGTAAAATCTGCCGTACTTCTGGCAGGACTTTATGCAGACAGCGAAACAAAAGTAACGGAACCGGCACTTTCCAGAGATCATACGGAACGAATGCTGAAATCTTTTGGCGCTGATATCACTTCGATAGTACACAGCGACGGCAGTGCCAGTGCATCCATCTTTCCTTGCAGCGAACTGTATGCACAGAACATTTGTGTACCGGGAGATATTTCTTCTGCCGCTTATTTTATCGCAGCAGGTCTTCTCGTACCGGATTCTGAGATTCTGATCCGCAACGTGGGTATCAATCCTACCAGAGCTGGAATTCTTGATGTATGCCGGAATATGGGCGCTGACATTACCTTTGTCAACAAACATACAGAGCAGGAACCAACTGCTGATCTGCTTGTCCGTACAAGCAAACTCCACGGAACAACCATCGAAGGAGCACTCATTCCATCTCTCATTGATGAAATTCCAATGATCGCAGTCATGGCAGCTGCCGCAGAAGGAGTTACCGTCATCAAAGATGCACAGGAATTAAAAGTAAAAGAGACTGACCGGATTGCAACAGTAACTGAAGGACTTCAGGCAATGGGCGCTGACATTACCCCGACAGAAGACGGTATGATTATCCGGGGCGGACAGCCGCTCCACGGCGCACAGATCAACAGCTATCTGGATCACCGCATTGCAATGGCATTTTCCATTGCCGGACTAATTGCAGATGGAACTACCTCCATTGACAGCAGTCACTGTGTTGATGTATCTTATCCGACATTTTTTGAAACACTGCGCTCACTTAGCCAGTAATCTGAAAGGAGTTTTTATGACACGAGAAGAACTATACGCATCTATTTATACCCACGACACCATTTATCAGCCACCCTGGGAAGAAGGTGTTCCTGCACTGGAAGTAGCCCTTGGCTGCAGTTGGCACAAATGCCTTTTCTGTGATTTCGCCAAAGATCCGTTTCAGATTCATCCTCTGGATAAAATTGAGCATAATATGAAAATCCTCGGACAGCTCCGTCCTGACGCCGAACGGCTCTTTCTATTAGGAGAAAATGCATTCGCAATCTCTTCTGATATTCTTTGTCAGATTTTCGATATGACTGACAAGTATATGCCTCATGTATATGAATTCTCTATGTATGCACGCATTGACGATGTTCTGCGCAAGACCGATGAAGAGCTCCAAATGCTGCATAAAATGGGATTATCTATGCTTCACATCGGCGTAGAATCCGGAAGTGATCCAATTCTTGCACTAATGAACAAAGGAATAACATCTTCGCAGACAGTTTCTGCCCTGAACCGTCTGGACAGAATCGGCATTGATTACTGTGTTACTGTAATTCTTGGCCTTGGAGGACGTACTTACCGAAATCTCCATGCCATCGAAACCGCCCGTATGCTGAACCGTACACATCCAAAGAATATCTGGTGCCTGAAATTAAAAGTATGGGAACATACGCCTCTGGAAAAAATGGTAAAAAGAGGAGAATTTGATCCTATGACACCGGAAGAAATCCTTCTGGAAGAACGTATTCTTCTGGAGAATCTTCATGTAACCGGATGCAGTTATGTAGATTCCACTGTTCTTGATACTTACACAATCCAGGGAGATCTTCCTGAACAAAAAGAATCTATGCTGCGTGCAATCAATAATTTACTTGCCTTCAATTGGGGAAAAACAACTCCAACTGTTATTCGCTAACTCCGGATTACTTTTTACCTAAAAACTTTGTAAAAGAGCCAGACCTTAATCTGATCATGGTCTGGCTCTTATGATATAAGTTCAATGATTTCTTACCTATCCTTGTTTTAGCTCTTCTTCCAGCAGTCTCATAATTTCCTTTGCTTCTTTTGAGAGCACTTTCTTTTTATGGTGGATCACATGAAATCGTCTCCTGAAATAAGCGTCTGACAATTTCAAAACTCCTACTTGTTCCTCCATATGTTCCATTTTCAGAAACTGCTGTGGAATAATGGTAATCCCGATTCCTTTCGCCGCTGCCTGCAAAAGCGCCACTGTGCTGGTACTCTCCCAGAGTGGTGTTACTGAAAAAT
>CAUCYJ010000145.1:0-6483 GCA_958446945.1 uncultured Lachnospiraceae bacterium
CACGCAGCATTTGACGGAGGCGCAGGAGGAGGAGCCGGCGGATTTGGCGGCTTTGATTTCAGCGGAGCTGATTTCGGTGATATTTTTGGAGATATTTTCGGCGATTTATTCGGTGGAGGCGGCAGACGCGGTGGAGCCAATAATGGTCCGATGAAGGGCGCTAATATTCGCAAGAGCGTACGGATTACATTTGAAGAAGCAGTGTTTGGCTGTGAGAAAGAGTTAGAAGTGACGCTGAAAGATCCTTGTGAAAAATGTAATGGAACAGGCGCAAAACCGGGAACTTCACCGGAGACTTGTCCGAAATGCGGAGGTCGTGGTCAGGTTGTCTATACATCTCAGTCTTTCTTTGGAACTGTTCAGAATGTCCAGACTTGTCCGGACTGTCATGGAACGGGTAAGATTATACGCGAAAAATGTCCGGATTGCAGCGGTACAGGCTATATTTCCAGCCGTAAGAAGATTAAAGTGACGATTCCGGCAGGAATTGACAATGGCCAGAGCGTGCGAATCCGTGAGAAAGGCGAGCCGGGAGTGAACGGAGGACCAAGAGGTGATCTGCTTGTGGAAGTGGTTGTTTCAAGACATCCAATCTTCCAGCGTCAGGATATGCACATATTCTCTGTAGCTCCGATTTCATTTGCACAGGCTGCACTTGGAGGAGATGTCCGTATCAAGACCGTTGACGGTGATGTTATTTATACGGTAAAACCTGGCACAAAGACAGATACAAAAGTACGCCTGAAAGGAAAAGGTGTTCCATCTGTGAGAAATTCGCAGGTAAGAGGAGATCATTATGTAACACTAGTAATTCAGACTCCGGAGCATCTGAGTGCAGAAGCGAAAGAAGCGCTGCGCCATTTCGATGAACTGACAGGAAACACATTGAATCAGAATACGACGACATCAAAAGAAGAGCCGAAGAAAAAGAAAAAAGGTTTTATGAATAAGCTCAAAGAAACTTTTGAAGATCTGGAAGATTAAAAGCTACTTCGCAGAAAAACCCGTTGACATCGTCTGAGAAACTCTTTATAATTTATTTTAAACGCATATATTGTTATCGGGAAGAGAAAAATAACAAAAGAGCCCCCATATCGAGTATAAGAGTATTATGTGTGAATTTGTTAAAATATAGTGTAGAACCGAGAGGATCAGAATAGATGAGTAGAAAAAGAGATGAAGAGAAAAGAAGTCGTTTGTGGGATGTTGTTATGACAGTAGCCACGGCTTTGATTGTAATTGTTGCGGTGTTTTTTATTGTGAAACTATTTACGGCGAATCCGTTGGAAGGAACATGGAAATATCAGGATGGAGATCTTGTGCTGGCAATTCGCGGGAATAATGATATGTCTGTTCGATTGTCCGGTGTATATGAGGATTCGAATATTAAGATTCGTTTGAATTATACAATTGATAAAGATGAAAAGACAATCTCCATTAAGGCAGATGAGGCATCGCTGAAAGAGGCGGCAGAAGGTTCTGACAGTGCATTTACGGTAAGTGGGCTGGAATCAGAGATCAGTATTTTGACAAATACATTTAATTATAATGTAGAGAAGAATAAATTGACGCTGACAGAGCGGGAGTACGGAGATAAGATCGTATTTCAGAAAAAATAAATAATATAACAGTGAATCCCTCTATGTATCATAGAGGGATTTGCCAGTTATGGGAAATGAACGGAGGAAGAGATATGAAGCGAGAAGAAACGAAGGCAATCCGCATTGGGGACCGCTGGATCGGAGGAGGCAATCCAATTGCAATCCAGTCAATGACAAATACGAAAACAGAAGATGTAAAGGCAACTGTAGAGCAGATTTTGAAGTTAGAAGCAGCAGGATGTGAGATCATCCGGTGCGCCGTTCCAACGATGGAAGCAGCGGAAGCATTGCGTGAGATTAAAAAGCAGATTCATATTCCGCTTGTGGCAGATATTCATTTTGATTAACGTCTGGCGATTGCGGCGATCGAACACGGAGCAAATAAGATTCGGATCAATCCGGGGAATATTGGCGATAGCTCCCGCGTACGGGCTGTTGTAGATAAGGCAAAAGAATATAAGGTGCCGATTCGTGTCGGTGTAAACAGCGGCTCTCTTGAAAAATCTCTCATTGAAAAATATGGAGGGGTTACGGCAGAAGGCATTGTAGAAAGCGCATTAGATAAAGTGCGGATGATTGAAGAGATGGACTATGATCAGATTGTTGTCAGCATCAAGTCATCAGATGTGCTGATGTGTGTTAAGGCGCATGAATTAATTTCTGAAGTATGTCCATATCCGCTGCATATTGGTATTACAGAATCGGGAACTTTGTTGTCCGGTAATATCAAGTCTTCTGTTGGACTTGGAATTATGCTGTATCAGGGACTTGGCGATACAATCCGGGTATCTCTGACAGGTGATCCGCTGGAAGAAATCAAGTCTGCCAAATTAATCTTAAAGACATTGGGGCTTCGCAAAGGCGGGATTGAAGTGGTATCCTGTCCGACTTGCGGGAGAACAAAGATTGATCTGATAGGACTGGCAAATCAGGTAGAAACAATGGTGGCAGATATTCCACTTGATATTAAAGTAGCTGTAATGGGCTGCGTTGTGAATGGACCGGGAGAGGCGAGAGAGGCTGATATTGGAATTGCCGGTGGAATTGGTGAAGGGCTTCTGATCAAAAAAGGAGAGATTATCAAAAAAGTAAAAGAGGAAGAACTTTTAAGCACACTGCGCGAAGAATTATTAAATTGGAAGGGATAGAATATGGGAAAACTTTTTTTCGATGTATTTCCGACATTAAAGACAGATGAAGAGCGAAAACTGCTGTTTCAGGAAACGGAAGTAGAAAAGGTAACAACAAATTCAGCAAGATCGTATCTGAAGGTTGATATGAGCAGCCGACATCTCATTCCGAAAAAAGATATTTATCAGATGGAACGAGCGATTAAAGAGCAGCTCTTTGCGCGTACGCCGATTGAAATCAGAATCAAAGAATCTTTTCATCTGTCTGAGCAGTATACACCGGAAAATCTTTTTCGCGAATATCGGGAGAGCATCTTCTGGGAATTGCGACAAAAAAGTCAGATTGAATATAGTATGCTGCAAAATGCGAAGTGTAGTTTTGAGGGAAGAGATATGATGTGTCTCGGATTAGAGGATACTGTTGTAGCCAAAGGGAAAAAAGATGAAATGATCTCTTATCTAACAGAAGTATTTACCGGTCGATGTCATATTCCGCTCAATATCCGCGTAGAGTACCACAAACCGAAAGAAAGTAAAATGAAGAAATTCAATGAACTGCAGCTGCGGCAGGAAGTGGAAGTTATCATGAAGCATAATGCTTCTTTAGTTAAGAGTCAGGAGGAACTCAAAGAAGAGGAGAATAAAAAGAAAGAAAAAATCTCTACTGAAAAAAGCAGAAAAAATGATGAGAAATCAGAAATATCGAACGGAAATGTGGATACCGGGAAGAAAATTTCAGAAGAAAAAAAAGAATTCAAGAAAGAATTTAAGAGAAATTATACACCTTTGAAACGAGACGACGATCCGAACTTGATTTATGGACGAAATTTTGATGATGAGACGATTGAACTGAAGGAAGTAACGGGAGAAATGGGTGAAATCACATTCCGGGGAAAAGTTATCCAGTTTGATACGCGGGAAATTCGGAATGAGAAAACAATCATTATGTTTGCCGTAACAGATTTTACAGACACGATCATGGTAAAAATGTTTGCCAGAAATGAACATCTGCCGGAGCTGCTTGGTGAAATTAAAAAGGGTGTTTTCTTAAAAATTAAAGGTGTGACTACCATTGATAAATTTGATAATGAGCTGACGATCGGATCTGTGACCGGTATTAAAAAGGCACAGGATTTCACGGTAAGCCGAATGGATACGGCGCCTGAGAAACGAGTAGAACTTCATTGTCATACGAAAATGAGTGATATGGATGGGGTATCAGAAGTACAGGATCTTGTGAAGCGGGCGCATGACTGGGGACATAAGGCAATTGCCATTACGGATCATGGAGTTGTGCAGGCGTTCCCGGATGCAAATCATTTTATTGAAAAGTTGGAGAAAGATGATCCATTTAAAGTTATTTATGGCGCAGAAGGATATTTGGTCGATGATCTTATGAAAATTGCAGAGCGGGCAAAAGACCAGACACTGGAGGATACCTATGTTGTCTTTGATATTGAGACGACAGGATTTAGTTCTGTACAGGATCGGATCATTGAAATAGGTGCGGTAAAAGTAGAACATGGTGAGATTACGGGGCATTTCAGTGAATTTGTGAATCCGAAAATTCCGATTCCTTATCGAATTACCCAATTGACCAGTATCACAGATGAAATGGTCATGAATGCGCCGGGAATAGAGATAATTCTGCCAAAATTTCTGGAATTTGCGGAAGGGGCAGTACTTGTAGCCCATAATGCCGGATTTGATGTGGGATTTATCGAACAGAACTGCAGGAATATGGAATTAAGTACAGACTTTACTTATGTAGATACAGTAGCACTTGCCAGAGTGTTGTTGCCGACACTGTCAAAGTATAAATTGGATACGGTGGCAAAGGCATTGAATGTATCTCTTTTGAACCACCATCGGGCGGTAGATGATGCAAAAGCAACGTCAGAAATTTTTGTGAAATTTATTGAAATGCTGAAAGAGCGGGGCATTCATACACTGCAGGAAGTAAATGCTTTCGGGGATCTGAATCCTGATTCCATTAAAAAGCTTCCGACATACCATGTAATTATTCTGGCGCAGAATGATGTAGGAAGAGTAAATCTTTATCGGTTGATTTCCATGTCCCATTTGAAATACTATAACCGCCGTCCGCGAATTCCCAAAAGTGAATTGAACCGATACCGGGAAGGACTTCTTGTGGGAAGTGCCTGTGAGGCGGGGGAATTGTATCGAGCACTCCTTGATAATCGTTCAGAAGAACAGATTGCTAAAATTGTAGATTTCTATGATTATTTGGAAATACAGCCGGTAGGAAACAATATGTTTATGATTGACAGCGAACGTATTTCCAGTATTCAATCGGTGGAAGATATTAGAAATGTAAACCGCAAGATTGTAAAACTGGGAGAGAAGTTTCAAAAACCGGTTGCAGCAACATGCGATGTCCATTTTATGGATCCGGAAGATGAGGTATACCGGAGAATTATTATGGCAGGAAAAGGGTTCCAGGATGCGGATGAGCAGGCGCCACTTTATCTCCATACGACAGAAGAAATGTTGGAGGAATTTTCTTATCTCGGTTCTGAGAAGGCGTACGAGGTTGTCATTACAAATCCTAACAGGATTGCGGATCAGATTGAAAAAATATCTCCGGTGCGCCCGGATAAATGCCCTCCGGTCATTCCGGATTCGGATAAAACCTTGCGGAAGATCTGTTATGATAAAGCACATTCTATGTACGGCGAAGAGCTGCCGGAGATTGTAACAGAGCGGTTGGAGCGAGAGCTGAATTCGATTATTTCCAATGGGTTTGCCGTAATGTATATCATTGCACAGAAATTAGTATGGAAATCGAATGATGACGGCTATCTTGTAGGTTCGCGAGGGTCAGTTGGTTCTTCTTTTGTAGCTACGATGGCAGGAATTACGGAAGTAAATCCGCTCAGTCCTCATTACTATTGCAAAAACTGTCATTTCAGTGATTTTACATCAGAAGAAGTTCGTGCTTATGCAGGAGGCTGCGGATGGGATATGCCAGACCGTGCCTGCCCGGTTTGTGGGGAAATGCTTGTAAAAGACGGATTTGATATTCCGTTGGAAACGTTCCTGGGATTTAAAGGAAATAAAGAGCCGGATATTGACTTAAATTTCTCCGGTGATTATCAGAGTAACGCGCACAAATATACAGAGGTTATTTTCGGAGATGGGCAGACGTTCCGGGCGGGAACCATTGGAACACTGGCAGAAAAAACAGCGTATGGTTATGTCAAAAACTACTATGAAGAACGGGGAAACCGCAAACGACGCTGTGAGATTGAGCGTATTGTGGAGGGATGTACCGGAATCCGCCGCAGTACCGGACAGCATCCGGGTGGAATCATTGTGCTTCCCTTTGGGGAAGATATTAATTCATTTACACCGGTGCAGCATCCGGCAAATGATATGACAACAGATATTATAACGACACATTTTGATTATCATTCCATTGACCACAACTTGTTGAAACTGGATATTCTCGGACATGATGATCCGACAATGATCAAAATGCTGGAAGAGTTAGTAGAGCAGCTGACAGGAAAACCGTTTGATGCGCAGCAGATTAAACTGGATGATCCTGGGGTTATGTCACTGTTTGCAGATACAAGTGCACTTGGAATCAAACCGGAAGACATTGGGGGCTGTCCGGTTGGGTGTCTTGGAATTCCGGAGTTTGGGACGGATTTTGTTATTCAGATGGTAGTAGATACCAAACCAAAAACACTGTCTGATTTGATCCGTATTTCAGGTCTTTCGCATGG
>CAUCYJ010000146.1:0-6430 GCA_958446945.1 uncultured Lachnospiraceae bacterium
TCTTTTTCCTTATCACTTGCCTGTGCAGATACACAAATTGCAGCATCAATACCGGATAAGCACTTAGTATCATCATAAGTATCATTTGGAAGTGGGAATACACCAATTTCCAGATTCGGGTTAATAGACTGGATAGTTCCTCTCGCATAAGAACCTGTAATCGTCATTGCATATTCACCATTTACAAAGTTTTCGTAACATGTTGTATCAGAAAGTGCCAGTGCATCTTCATTCGCATAGGAAAGAAGTGTGTTCATCTTTTCAAATACATTTTTAAATTCTTCGTCTCCTTCAATTTTTGCCTCTCCGGAAACAACTTTTCCGATAGTTTCCACACCATCCGGTGCCCATGCAACAGTTGCTGCCTGGAACAGATGTCCTACACGTGCCGGATCTTTTCCATGCATTCCAACAGGAGTAATTCCTGCCTCTTTTAACTTATCACATACTGCAGTAAACTCTTCCCATGTAGTCGGGATTTCTAATCCATTATCTTCAAAGGTCTTTTTGTTATAGTAAACTCCAATATAGTTTCGGCTGTAAGGAAGCGCATAATATCCACCATCTTCCTGTTTTGTCATTTCCAGTGCGGATTCATTGACGTTTTTCAGGAAATCCTGATCAGAAAGATCCTGTACATATCCATTGGCAACTTTCTGTTTAAACTGTGTCTGTGTTGGAAAATCGGAAAAAATCACCGGAATATCACCAGAAGAAATTCTGGATGTAAGAACTGTTCCTGCATCCGGAACTGTATTCATTTCAATCTCTATATCTGAATTTTCTTTATTGAACTTATCAATAATCTCCTTATATCCCTTTTGAGGTCCTTCTTCTCCCTTCTGCTGAAAGAATTCAATTTTTAATGGTTCATCTGCCATTGCTGCTGTTGCAGGTAACATACATGCTGTCATTGCCATTGTTGCACAAAGTAATGCTGCCAAACTCTTCTTACCCATAATATATTTCTCCTTTTACTTTTTATTTCTTGTATGCATGTGCCGCTTCCACTGCTGTTTTAATCAGATCAAGGCTGATATTTTCGCCCTGAATCGTACAGTCAGCTCCAATCATAATTCCTTTTGTTCCAAACGCGTCCAAAATTCCTTTTACTTCTTCTCGGATTGCATCTTCAGAGCCATTCAATACATTACCCTTATTATTCATTCCACCAAGAATCGCGCTGCTGTAAAGTTCACGTCCCTGCTCCAGACTGAAATGATTATCTTTCACTGACCAATTAATCAAATCAGCCGGATAATTCTTAAACCATTCTACATGTGTTTCAAACTGATATTCCGGTTCACCGCAAATATGAAGAATATTATATTTCTCTGGCATTTCCTCTGCTACTTTTAAAATCTGAAGATCATATGGGCGCACAAGTTCTTCCCATTCATTTTTTTCAAATCTTCCGATTTCACCAAACTGTGCAGAATAATATATGCCATCTGCTCCTGCCTCCAGATATCCCTTTGTCCACTCTTCCAATGCATCTGCAATAATCTTAACACCAGCCGCAACTGCTTCTGGAGCTTCTTTACTGTATTTCATCAGAACATCATCACCAAAAGTCATAGATGCAGCTTTAAAAGGTCCAAACATTGTCTGGAAGATCAAAACATCTTTACCTGCTTCTTTTCTTATTCCTCTTATGATCTCTGCCATTTTTGCAAATTCTTCAGAGTCTGTTCCTTTTACCTGGATATGGTACCAGTCATCCGCGCAGGTTATCTTTCCAGAAATCGGATATGGGTAATCCTGCATAATTTTAATAATATCCATATCTGTAGTTCTGAATAATTTCATATGCTCATCAATCATCTGCTGCACTGTATAATCTGATTTATAATGAAACCAGAATCCAGCCGGAATCATATCCACCTGCTCTTTTTTCATTACTGCCAGTACACGCTCTTTCTTTGTCATCTTTCTCTAACCTCCTGAAATTTCTACTGTCTTCTACTTTGCAAAGTTCCCTGACCGTTAAAAACAGTATAATAAACTTCTTTTCAAAAAAATAGAAAGATTGTTTTATAAAAATAGAAAATTTCTTAGGATATTTTCTATTTTTTCCAAAAAATACATGCTATAATTCTTTAAAAATATTCTATCACAAATATCTGGAGGTTTTTATGAAAAAAATACATCAATTGTCTTTTCGTATGCAGATTTTTCTGTCATCACTTATTCTCGTTATTTTTCCAACGGTTCTTCTAAGCACAATAAATGCCATTTCAAAAACCAGTACAATCACTTCAGAATATAATACTTCTACTGCAGCAACACTGACGCAAATGAACCAGTCTCTTGATACACTTCTTGAAAATGCACTAAAAATAGCGGATACTCCTCTTCTCAACGATGACGCACGTAAAGCCATGATAACTAATTACGAAAAAGATTATCTGTCATATGCTCAGGATTTCAATGTTTTTCGAAATTTAATGCGCCAGACAAATCAATTGAACAGTTCTATGCTTACCGTCTATTTTCAAAATAGATACGGTTACTCTTTTGAATATAATGTAAAGACAGCGCAGCAGCGTCATACAATTGAATCTAATATGGAAAAATGGAAAAAAATAGCTGAAACTTCTAAAAACCGGACATATTTTGCACCTCTGCAGACAGATTCCAGTACCGGACACAGTATTCTTCCAATGGTCAAAATTTTACTGGATAGATACGATTACCAGGAAACAGGACTGTGTTATGCAGAAATAGATTTTACTCCAATTATGGAAATCCTATCTTCATCCTGTGAAACACAAAATACACTTTTAATCTATAATGCAGATAACAAACTTACATGCACAATTAATCTTGCATCTTTTTCAGAAGCAGATATATCTTCCTCTGTTTTGTCCAAACTTGAAGACTTCAGCAATACTCTAACTTCACAGGATGCAATCGGTCAAAGTACTCTTAAGACATCTCTGGGTCAGTTTGTAATTAATGGATGCATTAATAATACTACCCAGTGGCATATTGTTCAGATCATAAGCAACGAAAAAATCGCTCATACTTTTCATGACACTATCATCAGTTACCTGGGAATTTTCCTGTTCTGCGCATTGCTTGGACTTATCCTGGCAATTTTCCTGTCCAGAATACTTACCCGTCCGGTTTCCAATCTATGTCATGAAATCGATATTCTGGATCCTTCCGATGGAACACAGATTGATCTGAAATCCTGCGGTTCCAACCAGGAATTGCGCAAACTGATTGACAGCTTTAACGGAATGAGCCAGCGTCTCTTTCTGAGCCTGAAACAAAATTATGAAATTCAGATTGCCGAACAACAAATGCGGGTTCAAATGCTGCAATTTCAGATAAATCATCATTTTCTTCATAATACTTTAAATGTTATCAAGTCACTTGCTGAAATTCATGATGTACCTGAAGTCGAAACCATTGCTACTTGTATGTCTGAACTTGTACGGTATAATCTGGAAAAATTTCCTGTTGCAACTCTTCAGGAAGAACTCCAGCAGGTTCAGCGCTATATGACTATACAGAACATACGTTTTCCCGGAAAATTCTGCTATGATATTAATGTCCCACCTGAATTCCTGCAGATGAATCTTCCTGTATTTTTGTTCCAGCCACTTGTAGAAAACAGTGTGGAACATGGTTTTTCTAATAAAGAAAATGAATGTTATATCAGTATTTCCTGTCAACTTGAAAACGAATTACTTCATTTCCTGGTTGCTGATAACGGAAGCGGAATGTCTCAGGAACAATTAAAAACTTTTCAGTGTTCCGGCAAAACTTCTCCAAAAGGGCATCACTCTATTGGACTTGCAAATGTAAATCAAAGGTTACGCAGTTATTATGGAGAGGAATATGGACTTTTGGTAGAAAGTATACCTGGCGAAGGTACTATTATTGATATTGTACTGCCTTCCTCAGCCATTAATATAGAGCCTTCCTTTTTCCAACCTGAATTATCCAAAACTATCTCTTTATCTCAGAATCCTTCACAATAAAAAAATACCAGCTAATAAAAGCTGGTATTTTTCAACAAAAATATCGAATTTCTCCAAAACGATTTAACCACTCATCAATAATATCCGAACTATTGGCTTCTATCATCCTCATTAACCTTTTCAGTATCTTTTCCGGAATTTTAGAATTATTATTGCTGAGAATAGTTTTTCCAGTACTGGTAATCCATATTTTAGTAGCAGTTGCACTGGCTCTTCCTTCTGATACATGAACATGAATTGGTTCTAAGGGATCTCCTTCATTGGACCAAAAATAAATACTATATGGTCCAATTCTAAGAATTTGCGGCATTTAAAATGCCTCCTTCCTGCGAAAATTCAATAATAAGATGAGCGTTATTTCTGATTAACTGTTTAAAATATGCCATCTCTGTATCAGAATATCCCTCAATATCCTCCCACTTATAATCAGGAAGCCAGCATGTGGCATTGTGAAATCCTCCAAATTCATCAGGAGTTTCTATATAGACTTTTACTTTCCCATCTGCTTTCATTTCCGAATGAGTAATTTCAGTATCATCATTCAATGTCATAAACGGATACATCATAATTGCATTCACCCCTTCTTCATCTAATTTACCTGATTATAACACAGATTCCATTAATCATCTATGATTTTTCTCAAGGGGATTCCAGTTGGACAGGAAAACATTCAGTCCGAAGCCAACTGCCAATGCCCATGCAGATGCCCATGCGGTTCCCTGGGTTGCGAGGACTGCTGCCATTACGCCTGCGATCATCTTGTCTCTGTCGCTCTTGCAGTAATCCATACCGATTCTTGCACATACAAACGCCTGGAACATCAGAGTAATGGAAGATCCTACTCCGAAGATCGGGCGAAAGAAGCTTACTACAGGAATGATCAGCACACTTAAGAATGTGGCCAGTCTGAAAGAAGCCATTCCTCCGAGAAGAGACTTCATTGCTTTCTTTCCTTCTTTATAACGCATGGATACGGATACAGACATTCCAACCCATAACGGACCGGAAAGGGGAGGAAATGGTGCAATGATGGACAGGATCAGGTTTCTCAGACCGCTTACCAGATTGGAACGGCTGGAATTGAAATCAATATACTCATCATCTCTTGCGTGACGTGCCTCTGATACAAGAGTCTCTGTAGTAACAAAATCACCAAATGCAATAACATAGCACACCAGTGCCAGCGGCAGTGCTTTGATAAACATAGATGCAGGAGGAATCCCTACGCCGAAGATGCTCACCTGATCAATGATATCTTTAAACTGAGGAATCTTAATAAAAGTACCAATCTCCAGTCCCGGAGCATCCAGTTCTCCAACCAGAAGTCCTACTACCATTGCGATAAGATATGGGAAGAGATTTCCATATCTTGCAACAAGATCAAGAAACTTATTTGTTTTTCTCTTCTCCTGATATTTGTCAGAGAAGCTGATCAGGATCAGGAGGCCTACACCTGCAACAATAGCCAGAGGATATTTGTGCATATTTCCATTCTCACCCAGCTGTCCTGCCATAACTGTAACAGGTGCTGCAAGAAGGATTCCGCCTTTGACAGAATTGGGAACTGCATGAACAAATTTATCTGCCAGCCTGGTCACACCCATAAAGATAAATACCAGACCTACCAGCATCTGCAGTGCGATCATAGCCTGTATTCTCTCTTTTCCCATGGGGAAGCCTTCCAGAAATACAATAGTCAGCGGCAGTGTGGGTGTGATCCACCCCGGTACTACCGGATCGCCAAGCAGGCTGTGAAGCAGATAAAGAAATGTCTCAATAATTACACAGCTCCACGCCAGCTCATAAGGAAGCCCCAGATACTGCTCCAGATACGGAACAGCAGCCAGCGCAGTAACGCCCAGGATCAGACCCTGAATGAACTCAACAGATTCTATCTTGTAATGTATAAATGGAAGTCTTATCTGAAATGGCCCAAAGGGGATGTAGGGCAGTTCATTTTCTCTTCTTTGTGTTCTTGTATTTGCCATACAGATTCTCCTTTTCAATAAATTGTTAGATTACTTCTATATTTCAGCTTGTATATTCTATCTTTTTTGTTAATTTTTAGACAATCCAGATTTTAATAAAATCCAATCCGACCGGGAAAATTTGAAGCTTGTAACGTCCAAACGTATCTTCAGTTAGATTGGATTTCAATATCACAGGATTTCTGTATCTTATTTATTTCTATCGCTTATTTATTTCTATCACTTACTGGCTTACTTATTTCTGTTCTTCTTTACAAAGAGGGCGAGCAGGATACCGACGATGGTCACTGCCATGTTCAGAAGAAGGATCATTCTCGGAGCGCTGCTTCCGCCCACTTTGGTAATGTATCCTGCAAGACTTAAGATCGTGTAGTTCGCAATGCTGGATGCAATCATTACCAGTGAGGTTGCTGTTCCTTTGTTCTCAGGGAAGAACTCTGCTGTTGTGGA
>CAUCYJ010000147.1:0-6358 GCA_958446945.1 uncultured Lachnospiraceae bacterium
AACAGGTGAAGCAACAAGAGCGCTGATCGAAGCTGGTGTAGATGCAGTGAAAGTCGGCATCGGACCGGGATCTATTTGTACGACTCGTGTTGTTGCAGGTATCGGTGTTCCGCAGGTTTCTGCAATTATGGATTGCTACGCTGCAGCAAAAGAATATGGTATTCCGATCATTGCTGATGGTGGTATTAAATATTCAGGAGATATGACAAAAGCAATCGCAGCAGGTGCCAATGTCTGCATGATGGGAAGTATCTTTGCCGGATGTGATGAGAGTCCTGGAACATTTGAATTATATCAGGGAAGAAAATATAAAGTATATCGTGGAATGGGATCAATCGCAGCAATGGAGAATGGAAGTAAAGACCGTTATTTCCAGGCAGACGCGAAGAAACTTGTTCCGGAAGGTGTAGAAGGTCGCGTGGCTTATAAAGGAACTGTGGAAGACACCGTATTCCAGTTAATGGGCGGACTGCGTTCTGGTATGGGATATTGTGGTACACCTACAATTGAAGAATTAAAAGAGCGTGGACAGTTTGTGAAAATTTCAGCTGCATCTCTGAAAGAAAGTCATCCGCATGATATCCAGATAACAAAAGAAGCTCCAAACTACAGCAGCAATTAATAGAACAGGGAAAACAGGATTCTTCGGAATCCTGTTTTTTTGCAATTCTTTTGAAATTATTAAGAATTTTGTTATGAGTTATAAAGAAGTATCGGATGAAAATATGCTAGAATAACAACAGAATAAAACAAAGGGTGAAAAAATGTTATGAACAGCAGACAATATAAACGAAAGCAAAGAAGAAATAGATTTGGCAGAAGGAACAGAAGCGAAAGATCATTATATGAGAGGCGAATCCGTTGTTATATTCATGCAGGAATTATGATTCTGGCAGTATTGTTTGTATTTTTTTTCGGAAGAAAATTGCTGGGACTGTTTGGATGTTCTGGAAGAGCTTTAAATCTGAACGGAGAGGGATATCATATTTCAGAGAAAGAATTGACAGGAAAAGAACCGGAGATAGATGTGCAGCTTCTTGATATTAATGAATATTCCAGACCAGGGACTCCAAGTGATCCGATTACTGGGATTGTGATTCATTACACAGCAAATCCGGGATCTACAGCACAGCAAAATCGGAATTATTTTAATGGATTAAAAGATTCAAAAGAAACACAGGCCAGCAGTCATTTTATTGTGGGATTAAAAGGAGAAATTGTACAGTGTGTTCCTTCTTGGGAAATTGCGTATGCTTCTAATGAAAGAAACCACGATACGGTATCGATAGAATGTTGCCATCCGGATGAGAGCGGGAAGTTTACCGAAGAAACATACGCATCAGTTGTAAGGCTGACAGCATGGCTCTGTACGAAATTTGGGCTGACAGAACAGGATGTGATCCGTCATTACGATGTAACAGGGAAAAATTGTCCGAAATATTTAGTGGAACATGAAAAGGTGTGGGAAGCATTTCGGGAAGATGTGAAGAGTGCAATCAGTAATACGACCGAACAGCGGTAAAGCAAGAGGAAAAAGAGAGTTGAGCAAAGGTAAAAGTTTTGTTATAATAGGCAAAACAAAGAACTCTGGAAAAAGTTCCGGAAGTTTGTGTAGATAAAAGATCAGGTGATTGAAAATGAACAATATAATTCTAACCGGTTTCATGGGAACCGGAAAAACAACAGTATCTAAGTGTTTGAAACGTGTGTTTGGAATGGAAGTTTTGGATACAGATACGGAAATTGAGCGTAGAGAGGGGAAGACAATCCCGGAGATTTTTGAGACAGAAGGAGAAGAATATTTTCGGGAACGGGAGACGGAATTGTTACGGGAACTCAGGGCAAAAGAAAATATTGTAATTTCCTGTGGGGGTGGAACTGTGCTTCGCACCTGCAATGTGGATTTATTAAAAGAAAGCGGAACCGTATTTCTTCTAAATGCGACACCGGAGACGATCTTTGAGCGGGTAAAGAATAGTCATCACAGACCTTTATTGGAGCAGAATAAGTCGGTAGAAGGGATTCGGACACTTCTTGAACAGCGCAATAGACGATACCAAGCGGCTGCAGATGTGATTGTTTCAATTGAGGGAAAGACAACAGAGCAAATTTGCAGAGAAATACTTAAAAAAAGGGGATAGAGAAATGTTAAATAGATTTTTTCCAGAAAATTATATGGTATCAACTTATGCGGTACCGTTTGAAAAATTATATGAAGAAGGGTATCGGGGAGTGATTTTTGACATTGACAATACGCTTGTGCCGCATGGTGCACCAGCGGATGAGAGAGCGAAGAAATTATTTGTTCGCTTGAAAGAGATTGGCTTTCAGACATGTCTGATTTCAAATAATAAAGAAGCACGAGTAAAGATGTTTAATGAAGAGATTCAGACTCGTTATATTTACAACGCGCATAAGCCTTCGACAAAAAATTATATAAAAGCAATGGAAATGATGAATACGAATCTTGATAATACTATTTTTATTGGAGACCAGCTTTTTACAGATGTGTGGGGAGCAAAGAGAGCCGGGATGCATAATATTCTCGTAAAACCAATAAATCCGAAGGAAGAGATTCAGATTGTTTTAAAACGTTATCTGGAAAAGATTGTTCTTCATTTTTATTTGAAGGAACGTAAGAAAGGACAGTAGAAAATATTTAGCAAAAAAGAGCGAGAAAGCAGAGAAAAATATGAAAGAAATGACAGTAAGAAATGTGACGTTCGGAACCGGGATTCCTAAAATTTGTGTCCCAATTGTCGGAAAAACGGAAGAAGAGATTCTGTGTCAGGCAAAGCATCTTGTCGATCTTCCGGCAGATTTGGCAGAATGGAGAGCGGATTGGTATAAAGAGTGGGAAGATATTGACAGCGTGAAGCATATTGCAAAGAAACTTCGTGAAATTCTTGGAGAAATGCCTATTCTTTTTACGTTTCGGACGGCATATGAAGGCGGCGCCAGTGAGATTGATGAAGAAATGTATGGTGTTTTAAGTCTTGGAATGGCTGGATGTGAAGCGATTGACTTATTAGATGTGGAGGCATTCCGAAAAGAAAAGATTGTTAAACAGATTATAGAAACTGCACATATGAATGGAAAGAAAGTTATCATATCCAATCATGACTTCTCAGCAACTCCTTCAGAAGCAGAGATAGTAAGAAGGCTTAGCTGTATGCAAAGGATGGGAGCGGATATGGCAAAGATTGCAGTTATGCCTCAATCGATGCAGGATGTTATTACGCTCATGGGGGCGTCACTGCAATGTAATGAAGAACTGTCCTGCCCGATTATTACAATGGCTATGGGAGCAATGGGAAGTATTAGCAGAATTTGTGGAGAGTTTTCAGGATCGGCAATTACATTTGCATCGGCAAAGGTTGCATCAGCGCCGGGACAGATGGAGGCAGCAAAAATGAAATATATGCTTGAAACGCTCCACAAAAGCATGAAAACTGAGTAAGTTCTAACAGAAAAATGGCATATAAGGATATTTTTCTTGGAAAAAAGGGTATAAACTGAAAAATATAGTTGAAATCTTGCAGAACTTATTATAGAATTAATAGAAGTGAATGGAACAAAATTTGTAAATGGCCTGATAGATGTTCGGGCTGATATTAAGGAGGATTACAATGATTTCAGCAGGAGATTTCAGAAATGGTGTTACCATCGAAATGGAAGGAAATATATACCAGATTATTGAATTCCAGCACGTGAAACCAGGTAAAGGTGCAGCGTTCGTTAGAACAAAATTAAAAAATATTATCAGTGGAGGAATTGTTGAGAAGACATTCAGACCAACAGAGAAGTTCCCGAAAGCTCATATCGAAAGAAAAGATATGCAGTATCTGTATTCAGACGGTGAATTATATCACTTCATGGATGTAGAAAACTACGATCAGATCGCTCTGAACTCAGATGTAATCGGTGATACACTGAAGTTTGTTAAAGAGAATGAGATGGTTAAGATTTGTTCTCATAAAGGAAATGTATTTGCAGTAGAGCCGCCGCTGTTCGTTGAACTGGAAGTAACAGAAACAGAGCCGGGTGTAAAAGGTGATACAGCAACAGGCGCTACAAAACCAGCAATCGTTGAGACAGGCGCTCAGGTTATGGTTCCGTTATTTGTAGAGATCGGAGATAAATTAAAGATCGATACTCGTACAGAAGAATACTTATCAAGAGTATAATAATCATTTTAGAAATTTGGAATGATTGTGTAAAAGATGACCAGCAGGTAAAATACCTGCTGGTTTTTTGCAGTTCATGATGAGTCTAGTGTGTTCTTATGGGGAGAAGAAAGTAAGAAGGTTGGAGAATGGAAAAAAATCAAAAAAGATTATGGAATCGTAATTTCTTTTTACTGTGCCAGGGACAGTTCGTATCTGCTCTTGGTGATGCATTTTATGGGATTGCATTGAATTTTTTTGTGCTGGAATTGACAGGATCAACAGCGGTAATGGGAATTAATATGGCTTTGATTACTCTTCCAAGAGTAATTTTGGGGCCGATACTTGGAGTAGTTGTGGATCGGACGGATAGAAAGAAATTGATTGTTCTCGGAGATTTAGTCAGAGGTGTGAACATTCTTTTGGTAACGATTGCCCTGAAAGTGGGAGTTCTGCAAATTTGGATGTTAATGTTGGTGGCAATTCTGGATGGGATTTGTGCAGCGTTTTTTAATCCGGCAGTTGAATCTTCTATCCCAGATATTGTTTCGGATGAAAATCTTATGAGAGCAAATTCAGTATATCAAATGGCAACAACAGGAGCAGATATTTTCGGGCAATCTTTAGGAGGAGCAGTCTATTCATTTTTGGGAGCAACGTTTATGTTTTTTATAAATGGCATTTCCTATCTTATTTCGGCAGGTACAGAGTTATTGATTCAGATTCCGCATATTGACAAGAAAGCACGAAAAGGCACTCTCCTTCAGGATTTTAAAGACGGTATTTATTTTGTGATGAAGTATGAAGGGATGATTCGGGTAATTGCTATGTCTTTCAGTGTTAATTTTTTATTTGGAATTATCAGACTGCTTTATTTTCATTTATCGGAATGATAGGGCTTGCAGTTTTGTGTGAGCAGTTTTGGATGATTCTCCTGCTGTTTTTCGGAGCATTTGTATTTCAGATTGTATTTAATATGATTATGAATGCAACAGTAATGCAGAGGACTCCTGCGGATAAAAGAGGAAAGGTATCAGCTATGAAGACAACACTTGGAATGGCAATCTCACCATTAGGAAATTTTGTTGGAGGCCTGTTGGGAGAGATTTGGAAGCCGCAGATCATTATTTTGATAAGTGTTTTGCTGTCTGTTGGGATAGTGAGATTTCTTGTGGTACATCCGACTGTGAGAGAATTTTTAAATTATGATGCACAGCAACAGGAATAATCGGTTACCTTTCACAAGACGAAATATATTTTGTGAATATATTTAAATTAATACTTTTATTTTACCGGAAGCTTTGTTATACTATAGAAGTACGCTGCAGTGCCAGAGAGGCTTATTGGCTCGGTCTCGAAATCCGTTGGTTCCATTAAGGACACGGGGGTTCAAATCCCTCCTGCAGCGTTTTTTATTTTGTTAGAGCATTTCTAAAGATTATCTTAATTCATATAAATTCACACAAATTTCCAATAATCGCTCTTTTACTTCTGAGATAATTTATGCTATAATATTTTAAAATGCAGATAATTTTGAAATACAAGAGAAAAGAGGTAACCATTTATGAAATGTCCTAAATGCGGAAAAGATCTTTTGATCCGTGATGAAAAAGTTTCAGTCGATGAGAACGGCGAGGCAATATATAATCAATTTGCAATTTGTACAGACTGTAAGAAAAAGTGGAACTTAGATAAACAGCGTGCAAAACAGGCGGAGAAAGCAGCAGCCAGAGCTTCTGTGAAGCAAAAAGAAGATCAGGAGAAGGCTCAGCCAAAGGCATCGGAAGAGAAGTATATGCAAGGAAATGCTGAAGGAGAAGCAGTAAGAACAGCGAGACCGGCAGCGAAGAATTCTGCTGAGAAGACACCGGCAGCGCCGAGAAAAGAACTAAAGAGAGCAGAAGAGAAAGAGACTCTTGTCGAGAATGCTCCTGTTAAGAAAAGAGAAGAGAGCATTGCCTCAGAAAAAGAAGGAGCGAAACAGCGCACAGCTGCTCCGGTTAAGAAAGCGCCTGCGAAGAGAAGCGAAGAAGATCGTAGAGGAGCAGCTAAGAAAGCACCTGCGAAGAGACCGGCACCGGTAAAAGCAGTTGCAGAAGAGGAAGAAGAACGTCCGGTAAGAAAGACAAAACCGGCACCGGCAAAGAAACCACAGCCAAAGAGAACGACAGAAGAGCTTCCAAGAGAACGTG
>CAUCYJ010000148.1:0-6302 GCA_958446945.1 uncultured Lachnospiraceae bacterium
TTGAAAGACAAATAAAAGGTGTTAAGATAGAACGGTTCATGCTTCCGGCTGTCTGGAGGGAAAATGAGGTTCTTAGTCATTTGGCAGCGAAAGCGCTCAAGAAACATATACCAGTAGGCGAATTTCATCCGGGGAGAGGGATTGCAGATGGCAGATGCAGACTTTTGTGTCTGCAGCCGGGAATGGAACAGAGTCAGTGGAAAACAAATGAAGCATCGCTCGTTATGCATCTGAGTTATGGGACTTTTTCTATGCTGTTAACAGGAGATGTGGAAGGAAAAGGTGAAGAATTGCTCTGTCAATCAGGAAAACTTTCTGAAATAACTGTTTTGAAAACAGCGCATCACGGCTCAGAGCATTCCACACCGGAGCAGTTTCTCGAACAGACAAAGCCCAAATTGGCTCTTATTTCTGCCGGAATTGAAAATGTTTATGGTCACCCGCATCCAAAGTTGTTGGAACGTTTAAAATCATTTGGGATTCCGGTCTATAATACGGCAAAATCGGGAG
This sequence comes from uncultured Lachnospiraceae bacterium, assembly GCA_958446945.1. Classification (GTDB taxonomy): domain Bacteria; phylum Bacillota; class Clostridia; order Lachnospirales; family Lachnospiraceae; genus UBA9414. Next base: position 511 of record CAUCYJ010000148.1, read on the forward strand.
CATTAACAGTGAAAACAGATGGAAGAAAAACTACAATAGAAGTATTTCTCTTAAACTAATCTGTAATCAGATGATTGTGGATGATACTTCGAATACTCATGTTCAAATAAGGGCGTAGCTTTTCAAAAGGAATTGGATCATTATGTAAGATGGTACTATAGCTGACAGAGCTTGCCAATTCAATAATCATAAAAAGCATAATATCAGGGTCTTTTAAATGAATATCAGGATTGCTGTGTATAAGAGCATCATATAGTGAGAGACAGTCAACTTCCGGCTGTGGAAGCTGGGCAAAAAGCAGCGCTTTATGAAAAATTCCCCAACTGAGATTTTTGGAAATAAAATTTAAAAGTTCCGGATGCTTTCCGAGTTCTTCTAATGTATAATTAACGAGAAAGATAATCTGATCTTCAAATTCCGGAAGATCTTCTTTCATCAAAGCCTTGCAGGCAGAACGAAAAAGGACGCCGGCATGATGGGCGATCAGGCAGTCACGTACTTGATATTTATCCTGAAAATATAAATAGAAAGTTCCCTTTGCTACACCGGCATTGTGAGTGATATCAGAAACGGTTGTCTTTTCAATCCCTTGTTTGAGAAAAAGCTGGTATGCGCTTTTTAAGAGACGCGATGCTTTTTCCTGCTTATTCACTTCAATTTTTCCCATGATGATTTCCTCCTTATCGTGTTCTATTATAAGATCGGAAAGAATGATAGTCAATAGAAAATGACTAAAAGTCAGTTCTTTTCCTGCTTTTTTGCTTGACAAACGGAAGTAAGTTTCATAGAATGAAAAAAGAGTATGCACAAAAAGGAAAATGTGCGAAAAGGTAGGTTTGTGAAAGCACCTGTCTGTATAACAGAAGATGCGTGTCAGATCAGAAGAGTCTGTTTCCGGAGCGGAGCAGACTCTTTCTTTTGCTGTTAAGAAAGGAGCAAGTAGAATGTTGCAGATAAAAGGACTGACCGTGACGCATAAGAAAGATTTAAAAGTAATCATAAAAGATTTTTCCTTTGTGTTAAATGAAGGAGATAAAGCGGTATTGATTGGCGAGGAAGGAAATGGAAAATCTACAATTCTGAAGCTGATCTGCCGGGAAGAAGAAACAGATTATGTTAGTTATGAAGGTGAAATTAACAGAGGAGGAATGAAGCTTAGGTATCTCCCGCAGGAACTTTCAGAAGAGGATGCAGAGAAAACCGTGTACGACTATTTAGCAGAAGAGGGTCAGTTATTTTTAATGACGCCAAAAGAATTATCGCGGCTTTCAGGAAGACTTGGGGTGTCCGGGGAACTTTTTTACTCAGATCAGAAGATGGGAACGCTGTCCGGAGGGGAAAAGGTAAAAATACAGCTTGCGAGACTTTTGATGGAACAGCCGGATGTATTTTTTCTCGATGAACCTTCAAATGATTTGGATCTGGATGCAATTGCATGGCTGGAACAATTTATTCAGGAGCTTAAGTGTCCGGTGATGTATATTTCTCATGATCTGAAATATATTCATGAGGTGTGTGACACAGTATATGAACTTACGGAAGAAGGACTTTTAAAAACATGCTTGTAAGAAGGGCGGATTCTGGTGTAAGATAGAAGAACAAAGAAAGACAGGAAGTAGCTTATGCAGAGTTTGAATGAGGATTTAAAGACAGGACAGTTTAAGCATGTGTATCTCTTATTCGGAGAAGAGGCTTATCTGAAAAAACTGTATAAAGAGCGTCTGAGAAAGGCTATAGTTTCGGATGAGGATACGATGAATTTTTCTTATTTTGAGGGAAAGAATACGAATCCGTTGGAAATCATTGATCTGGCAGAGACAATGCCTTTTTTTGCAGAGAGACGTTTGATTATGTTAGAGAATACAGGATTTTTTAAAAATGCTTCTCCGGAGCTTGCAGAATACATGAAGCAGATTCCCGAGACAACTTATTTTGTTTTTATTGAGAATGAGATTGATAAACGGGGGAAACTATTTAAGGCAGTAAAGGAAAAAGGACGCCCGGTGGAGCTGGGGCGGCAGGATGAAAATACGTTGACCAAATGGATTCTTGGAAGAGTGAAGCGGGAAGGAAAGCAGATTTCAGCTCAGACAGTGAAACATTTGCTTGAACGAAGCGGAACAGATATGGAGACATTGGAGAAAGAACTGGAGAAATTATTCTGCTATACGTTTGACCAATCAGCAATTACTGCGGCAGATGTGGATGCGGTGTGTACAGTACAGATTACAAATAAAATTTTTGAGATGGTAGATGCGGTGGCAGGACGCAGACAGCGTCAGGCGCTCGACTATTATTATGATCTTCTGGCGCTAAAAGAACCGCCGATGAGGATTCTGTTTCTTCTGGCAAGACAGTTTGGAATTCTGCTTCTCGTAAAAGATCTGACAGAGCGGCGGTATCCAAATCGTGAGATTGCATCGAAAGCTGGTATTCCGCCTTTTTCAGTTGGAAAGTACCAAAGCCAGGCAAAAGCTTTTACAGCAAAGCGGCTCAAAGAGATTCTGGAGGCAGCTGTGGAAGCTGAGGAGGCTGTTAAGACTGGAAAAATGGGAGATATTCTCAGTGTAGAGCTGTTTATTATAGAATATTCAAGATAAGAATTGAAAGGTAAATCTTTTTTATGGTATACTTAACAGAACGTGAAAATAGGATGGAGGAATAAATTGTGGCGACAATCGATCAGAGTAAGATTCGAAATTTTTGTATTATCGCACATATCGATCATGGAAAATCAACACTTGCAGACCGTATCATTGAGATGACAGGGCTTTTGACAAGCCGTGAGATGAAGGCTCAGGTGCTTGACAATATGGAACTTGAGCAGGAACGCGGAATTACGATCAAATCACAGGCTGTCCGTGTTGTATATAAGGCAAAGGACGGTCAGGAATATATTTTTAATTTAATTGATACGCCGGGACATGTGGATTTTAACTATGAAGTGTCAAGAAGTTTGGCAGCATGTGATGGAGCGATTCTTGTTGTGGACGCAGCTCAGGGTGTGGAGGCGCAGACGCTGGCGAACGTTTATCTGGCGCTGGATCACGATCTGGATGTGATTCCGGTTATCAATAAAGTGGATCTTCCGAGTGCGAGACCGGAGGAAGTTATCGAAGAGATAGAAGATGTTATTGGAATTGAGGCGCAGGACGCACCTCTGATTTCGGCAAAGACAGGACTGAATGTGGAAGAGGTGCTGGAACAGATTGTTCACAAACTGCCGTCTCCTACAGGCAATCCGGATGCGCCGCTTCAGGCATTGATCTTTGACTCCGTATATGATTCTTACAAGGGAGTTATTGTATTCTGCCGCCTGAAAGAAGGGACAATAAAGAAAGGAACAACAATCCGCATGATGGCAACAGGTGCCCAGGCGGAAGTTGTGGAAGTTGGATATTTTGGCGCTGGTCAGTTTATCCCATGTGATGAACTGAGCGCCGGAATGGTAGGATATGTTACAGCTAGTCTGAAGAATGTAAAAGATACCCGTGTCGGCGATACGATTACAGATGCGAATCGTCCTTGTGAGAAACCTTTACCGGGATATAAGAAGGTAAATCCTATGGTATATTGTGGAATGTATCCGGCAGATGGAGCAAAATATCAGGATTTACGGGATGCACTTGAGAAGCTGCAGCTCAATGATGCAGCGTTGCAGTTTGAACCGGAGACATCAGTGGCGCTGGGATTTGGTTTCCGCTGTGGTTTTCTTGGCTTGCTGCATCTGGAGATCATTCAGGAGCGTTTGGAACGGGAATATAATCTCGATCTCGTGACAACGGCGCCGAGTGTTATTTATAAAGTGCATAAGATGAATGGAGAAGTTATTGATTTGACAAATCCGTCCAATCTTCCGGATCAAACGGAGATTGACTATATGGAAGAACCAATGGTTCGGGCAGAGATTATGGTAACATCTGAATTTATAGGAGCAATTATGGATCTGTGTCAGGAACGCCGGGGAATTTATGAAGGAATGGAATATATCGAAGAAACCCGCGCTGTACTAAAATATCGTTTGCCTTTGAACGAGATTATTTATGATTTCTTTGATGCGTTAAAATCAAGATCAAGAGGTTATGCTTCCTTTGATTATGAAATGACAGGTTATGAGAAATCTGAACTTGTGAAATTAGATATTTTGATTAATCGTGAAGAGATGGATGCATTATCCTTTATTGTTTTTGCGGATTCAGCATATGAGCGTGGAAGAAAAATGTGTGAAAAGCTGAAAGAAGAGATTCCGCGTCAGCTTTTTGAAATTCCGATTCAGGCGGCAATCGGAAGCAAGATCATTGCAAGAGAAACTGTAAAAGCTATGAGAAAAGATGTGCTTGCCAAGTGTTATGGTGGAGATATTTCCCGTAAGAAAAAACTTCTGGAAAAACAGAAGGAAGGAAAGAAACGTATGCGCCAGGTTGGAAATGTAGAAATTCCGCAGAAGGCGTTTATGAGCGTTCTGAAATTGGACGATAAATAACAAGGAAAGTGAGGACAAACCGATGTGGGAATTAGAAAAGGCAACGCTGATCACAAATAATGATCGCGTGTATGAAAAGTACAAAAATGACCTGGAAGTAATTCTGCTCAAAACATACGAGGAGGTACTTCTAAAAACAAGAGACCTTGTGTATGATCGACATGTACTGTTGACGCATCCGCAGGCTTCTAGTTTAAAACCGAATCAGACACCGTACCGTTCGGTTGTTGTTTATCCAAAGGGGGAAGAGGATAATATGAAGGATATCATGCTGATTGAAAAATGTATTGAAACATTCCGTCAATGGCAGGATATCGCTAAGACACCGGATTCTTATGAGGACAAGGTGGCAAATGACTTTAAAACAATTGATTTATCAGTAATTGACAATATTATCCCTCGAATCTGTTAAACGGTTTTAATGCAGATATAAAGGGGAATAAAAATGATGTCAGAAAAAGATAATTTGCACAAAGTCCTGCCAGAAAAAGATAATTCGGGATATTTTAAAGGTTTGTCCAGGAGAGATTATATTCAAAAAGCATATGATTTGATCCAAAAAGAGGGAATCCAGGCAGTGTCCATCAGGAGGATTGCACAGGAACTGGGGTGTTCTTCTGCCAGTTTATATCGACATTTTGAAAATCGGGATGAACTGTTATATTATGCAGAACTTAGAACGCTGAAGAACTATATTGTGCGCCTGAATCAAGCTGAACGGACCTGGAAAAATATATGGGATATTTATGTTGGAATATGGGACTGTTATGCAAGAGAAGCATTTGCAAATCCGGAAGCGTACAATCTTTTGTTTTTCACATATACAAATGAGAAACTTCAAAAGTCAATCCGGGAATATTATGATATGTTTCCGGAAGATATTCGCGATTCGAATCAATTTTTTAGTGCAATGCTCCAGACGCCTGACTTTATGGGACGAGATTTTGAAGTATGTAAGAAATGTGTCCGTGCAAATGTAATTTCATTTGAGAATGCACTTCGGATGAATCGAATGGTATGTATGCTTTATAAAGGATATCTGAAGACAATACTGGATGATGGAATTGAAGAACATCGAATGGAAGCGCGCGTGAACCAGTTCGTTGACGATGTGGACCGTATTGTTATGTCACTTGCAAAAGATATGAAAGGATATCAGGGATATCGAAAGCGAAATTTAAAGAACTGATCAAAGATCAAAAGAACTGATGAAAGTCAGTTCTTTTTTTGTTATTTTTGCATAAAATGATAATAGGAAAAAGCAATCAAAGAACTCTATTTATAGATAAAAGTAATAAAAATAAAAATA
>CAUCYJ010000149.1:0-6295 GCA_958446945.1 uncultured Lachnospiraceae bacterium
AGACCACGCTACGGAAATTTACTGCAAGCGCGGAAAAGATAGTGGAGGAATAGAATATGAAAGTATATGACACAGTAAACAAAACAGAATTAGAACTGGATGAAAAAGGATTGATCGATATTATGGTTGCCGGACGCCAGGTTGACTTAATCTTAAATGAAAAGAAATCTGACGCTGACGGATATATGAGCTGGGATATTGAACACTGGTCATCTATCGACCCGAAACGTTTCATCCGTTGCTACTCTTTAGAAGGACGTGTTCTCGGAGAATCTACAGGACATAACATCTACGATTTATACAACGAATTCAAACCGGAAGAAGCAAAAGAAGTACAGTTAAGCTAACTACAAAAATGTTGAAATGGATTCCTTACAAAATCCATTTCAACATTTTTTATAAAACCTTACTGCCATTCGCTGTAAGTTTGAATCTTGCCCCCAGTAGTTCTGCCGCTTTTCTGCACATCAGCATTCTGCCGAGAAAGATTTCAAAATATTCATACATTGTACAAATTTCTTCATCTATCTGCAAATTTAGCGTGATAAGTCGCTTCTCCTGATTAATTTTTACAGCTGAATTAGTTACTGCATAATTAACACGGTCATGTTTATCAAAACTTGATTTATCTTTATTCCTCACCCGATTTCTTCTAACATCTGTTTTATCCGCAAGAATAAGCGCTGCAGAGATAGGATCAACAGCTTCTCCAGTAGATTCATCATGATTTCCTATAGCAGACATAATCACTACTCTGTCCTGTAAATCCATCCCCATTTTTTCTAAAATAGAATTTGCCAAAATCGCTCCGTATTCCCCATGATTCTGCCTGTTAATCACATTTCCGATATCATGCAGTGCTCCTGCGATTTCTGCGAGTGCTATTTCATGCTCTGAATACCCAAATTGCTCTAAGATTGTTCCTGCTCTCTTGGCAACAATTGCACAGTGCTTTTCTGAATGATCTGTATATCCAAGTAAGCCAAGATTTTCATTTCCTTTTTTTAAAAATTCAATTACTTCTTCATTTTTCAGTATCTCTTTATAGTTCAATTCTTTCACCTTTTTATTCATGTTCTATAGTATTTTCTGCCAAACGTTTCTCTGCATTTGTATAGGCCATCGCATAGAAAATCTCTTGAGAATTTAATTTTCCTTTTCCCAGATTTTGATCTATATATACTCCTTTTGCTGTCAGGCGTTTCCCTTTTTCATCATCATTAAGCATTGTTTCAAACATCCAATCAATATTCTGTTTTAATTTCTCATCAAAAATCGGGGTTGCTACTTCTACACGCCGTGTTGTATTTCTTGTCATAAGATCAGCCGAAGCAATATATACTTTTTCCCTGTCTCTCGTTCCAAACCGATAAATTCTGGAGTGTTCTAAAAATCTTCCAACAATACTAACAACTTTGATATTATCCGTGTAGCCTTCTACTTCTGGAATTAAACAGCATATTCCTCTGATAATCATCTCTATCTTTACACCCGCCTGAGATGCTTCTACCAATTTATCAATAATTACTTTATCTGTCAGGGAATTAATCTTAATTCCAATATAGCCCTCCTGCCCATTTTTTGCATACTCAATTTCTTCGTCTATCATATCCAATATCTTATTTTGCAGACATTTAGGAGCTACCAGAAGAATCTCCGTATGTTCTATAGTTTCTCCTCTTAACAATGCAGCAAAAACTTCCGCCGCTTCTTTTCCTATTTTTTGATTGGCAGTAATTAAAGATAAGTCGGTATATAGTGCAGATGTTTTTTCATTGTAATTTCCTGTTCCAATTTGAGTAATATACGATACACCACTATCTGTTTTCCTAGAAATCAAACAAAGTTTGGAATGTACTTTACAACCACTCAGCCCATAAATGACTCTACAGCCTGCTTCTTCTAATTTTCTAGAGTATTCAATATTACTTTCTTCATCGAACCGGGCTCTAAGTTCCACTAGCACAACAACTTCCTTGCCATTTTCTGCTGCCTCCACTAACGCATCAACAATCTGGCTTTTATTTGCCAGGCGATACAGCGTAATCTTAATAGATACAACCGTTTCATCTTCTGCTGCTTCATGCAGCAAATTTATAAATGGTCTAATACTTTCAAATGGATACGACAGCAGCAAATCTTTCTCCATAATTTGTGGGATTAATGGGATTTTTTCGTTTATTTGCGCTGTCATTCTCGGAGTTCTTCTTTGATAAAAAAGTTCTTCCTGATTCGTGCCTTTTAAATAGCTCTGAATTGCAAATACAAAGGATAAATCTAAAGGAACTTCTGAAAGAAATACATGTTCTTTTTTTACTTGTATATCTTTACACAGATTGTTGATTAATTTCTTATTTAATACTCTTGAAAATTCTGCTCTTACAGGATTCATCCGCTTTCTCTGCTTAATCAGATTTTCCATAACTTCTCTGTAATCCAGATCCTCATCATATATTGTCTCTGTATCAATATCCGCATTTCTCGTCACACGGAGTAATGATTTTTCTTTTACGCTGTAATTTTTAAATATTTTCGGAAGGAAATGAAGAATCAGTTCTTCTGACAACATAAATGTACCTTTTCTAGTCGGAATGTCAATTAGTCTTTTAAAAACGTTATTACTGCATGGAATAATAGCTGTTCTTGTTTTTCCTCCTTTAGATTCCAATAATGCCACTGCATAAATGTCTTTATTACTTAAGAAAGGAAAAGGCTGTTGTTTACTTATGATATTCGCAGACAAATATGGAGCAATTTCCTGATCAAAATATGTTTCTAAAAGCTTTCCCTCTTCTGCCGATAATTTATTAAAATTGATTAACCGGATTCCTTTTGGTTCCAATTCTCCCATTAACTGTTCATAAATCACTGATTTCTTTTTATCTAACTCTCTCGTTACTTTCAAAATTGCCTTAACCTGCTCTTCACTTGTCATGTTGGTTTTATTTTCCCGTACAATTTCTGAAGACTCCATTTGATCCATTAGTGTCCCAACTCTAACTCGATAAAATTCATCTAAATTCGACTGATAAATCGACATAAATGCCAATCGTTCTGCCAACGGTACTCTTGGATTTCCCGCCTCATTCAACACCCTCTCATTAAACTTTAACCAGGACAGTTCCCGATTCATCATATATATGATCTTCTCTTCTTGTTTTTCTTTTCCCTTTTGCTTTTTCATTTAAATTGTCCCTTTCTTATCAATTTACATACTATTCCATATTTAATGCTAACGCATTCATATCAAATTTAAGCAATATCTTTGTTAAAAACATGTAAAATAAAAAGACTTTAATGTACTTTTCTCATTCCATTAAAGTCTTTTCTATAGTTAATTTCAGTTTTTATAATCGCTGAATAGCATCTGTAGCCAGAACCGACCGCTCACACTCTTCCGGCAACAATGTAATCTGCCAACAGAGAGAACTCCCTTTCATATGCTCTGCAGCATAGCTTAACCCATTGGTTCGTTCATCCAAATATGGACGATCAATCTGATTCGGATCTCCTAAAAGAATAATTTTAGTATCTTTTCCTGCACGTGTAATAATTCCCTTAATCTGAGCTGGCGTCATGTTCTGTGCCTCATCAATGATAAGGTACGTTTTTATAATTGATCTTCCACGAATAAAGTTCAATGCCTCTGCCTGGATAATTCCTCTTTCAAAAATTTCCTGTACTTTATCGCTTAATTCCTGCTCATTCAAATATCTTTCACTCTCACTTGAATCCACTAATTGCTCCAGATTATCTAGAATCGGTCTCATCAGCGGAGAAATTTTTTCTTGTTCATTTCCAGGAAGAAAGCCAATATCTGAATCAAACTGCGCATTTGGCCTGCATATAAGAATTCTTCTATATTCTCCTGACGGATTATTTAACACTTTTTCTAACCCTACCGCCAACGAATAAAATGTCTTACTTGTTCCCGCCATCCCTTTCACAATCACAAGCGGAGCATTTTCTGCTGGCTGCATTAATGCTTCCTGGAGAAAATATTGCCCCACATTTCTCGGACTAACACCATATGGTGTTACTTTTCTATATTCTAATTTACGGATGATTCCATTTTCCACCCGTCCCAGCTGTGTTTTCTTTGAAGATTGGTCCGCTTTTAATATAATAAATTCATTTTCGTATAGTTCTGGTTGATAGCAACATCCTCTTTCATCGCAAGAATATACAGCCTCTGCCGGAACACCTTTCTTTTTAAATTCTTTAAATATTTCCTCTGAAACAAATACTTCCTTTCTTCCGAGGTACTGTTCCTTATGTTCAGCAACTTGCTCTGTTGTAAAATCTTCTGCTCGAACTCCCAGAAGTTGCGCCTTTATGCGCAAAAGAATATCTTTTGTTACAAGAATAACCTCTTCTTCCCGTTCTTTTGCAAGTCCCACACAAACCTTCAATATCCTATTATCAGATTTATATTCCAGAAGATCCGGCGGCAATTCAACATTTAAATAATTTTTTTCTACTCTCAGCATACCGCCAGCATCTGTCTCTACCCCTTCAATCAAATTCCCTTTGTTTCTATATGACTCCAGAGTGCGAATAATCTTTCGCACATTGATACCTTTTTCTCCCTCATCTTTTTTTAAATTATCAAGTTCTTCCAATACAATCATTGGCAATATTACTTCATTCTCTTTAAAACATTCAATCGCATATGGCGCCTGGATAAGTACATTCGTATCAAGTACATAAATTTTTTCCATAAAATTCCCCATTATACACTAAAACTTTGAATACAAATATCAATATAAGGTTTCATTGATATGTTACATCTTTGTTATATAATCCAGTGTACAATTTCATAAAATATATGTAAAATGTAATTCAATTATATCCAAATACTTTCTGGCCAGTAAGCGATCTACATAAGATCCTCTTTAAATATTCTGGTTTCTCTCGCCCTTTCTTTTGTCATTTTTTAATAGTTTTTTATATGACAAATCAATTGCTAACGCTCCGATGGGAGCTGTAAATACTATTGCAAGTACAGCAACGGTAAGCACTATATCACCACAGGAAAATCCAAGCGCTAATGGTATTCCTCCAATCGCAGCTTGAACAGTCGCTTTTGGCGTATATGCCAGCATTGTAAATATTCTTTCTTTTTTCTTCAGACTTGTACCAAGAAGGCACAGAAATACACCAAACATTCTAAGTGAAAGCGCCCCTATCATGACAGCAAATGCTTTCAATCCGACTTTTCCCAAGTATCCGATATTTACCGTTGCCCCAACTAATACAAATAAAAATATTTCCGCAGCTACCCACAATTTCTCATACTTCACAGAAAGTCTTTTTGCAACAACTTCTCTTTTCTTCTGTAATCCTATTCCGATAAACATAATTGCTATCAACGCAGAAAATGTAATTGCTGTCGTTAATTTATCTTCTATTGTTATAAGGACAAATGAAATACTCAAAATCATCAATACTTTTGAAGTATCTCGTATATGAACCATTTTGAAATAATAAGCTAACAAAATTCCGGCAAATACCCCTATTGCAATTCCACCCAAGATAGAAATAGGAATATTCAGGAAATTAATAACAGAAGCGCCTTCACCTTGCATCATTCCGGTAAAAGTAGAAAATAAAACAATAACATAAATATCATCTACCGAAGCGCCTGCAAGAATTAACTGCGGAATGCCTTCTTTTACTCCATACCCTTCATCCATTAATTTAACCATTCTTGGTACAACAACTGCCGGAGAAACTGCTGCAAGAACTGCTCCCATAATGGCAGCTTCTAATAGTGTTAAGCCCATCAATTTTGGAGCAAATAATAATACCCCTGCAATTTCAAAAGAAGCCGGAATAAAACACATAAGAACTGCAGGTCGTCCAAGCTTTTTCAACCCGGAGAGATCCAATCCCAGTCCTGCTCTTGTCAGAATAATCACCAATGCAATTTTACGAAGTTCTTCTGATATTCCAAGAATACTTTCGTCCAATAAATTTAACATATACGGTCCAAGAATAATACCTGTACACAACATCCCGAGCAAACTCGGTAATTTAATTTTTCTGCATATCCATCCCATAGACATACCTACAAGCAAAATCAATGCAATGCTCAATAACATAAAACTCCTCCTCTAAATATAGAAAAACTGACAATATCTGCATGAACATTTACCGCAGAAATCATCAGCCTTTATAAGTATTTATCATACAATTTGTGTAACGATTCTCTACCCCTGATATTTTGTTCTATATCCGTGATTTTCCTCCGGTCTCAAATCATTTGGAAACATTGTATCTGAATAAATATCCT